>CAYLIT010000114.1:0-5437 GCA_964383835.1 uncultured Eubacteriales bacterium | reverse complement strand
GTCTACGATCAGCAGTTTTTTACCGTCGATCAGATCCGGCACGGGGATCTGCTTCATTTTGGCCACCTGATTGCGCTCGGTCTGCTTATTGGGGGTAAAGCTCCGGGCCCAGGTCGGGGTGTATTTTATGTAAGCTCTTGCAAAGGGCTTGCCGCTGGCGTTGGCATAGCCGATAGCGTGAGGGGTACCTGAATCCGGCATACCGACCACGTAATCGATATCACCGGCAACGCCGGCCTCTTTATCGCTCTCGGCCATCAGGGCACCGTTGCGATAACGCATCACTTCAACGTTGACCCCCTCATAAGAGGAGGTGGGATAACCGTAGTAGCTCCAGAGGAAGGCGCAGACCTTCTTTTTCTGACCGGCCGGAACGAGCCGCGTCACCTTTTCGGCGGTCAGCTCAACCACCTCGCCGGGCCCCAGCTCCTTTTCGATCGTAAAATCCAGCTTCATGGCCGCAAAGGACTCAAAGGTCACGCAGTAGCCATCCTCATTCTTTCCAATGATCATCGGCAGGCGCCCCAGCTTATCACGACCGGCAATAATGACACCATCCTCCCGCAGGATCAAGATCGATACCGTTCCGTCCACGATCTCCTGGGCGTACTTGATCCCTTCGGCGAAGTTATCCTTATGGCAGATCAGTGAAGCAATCAATTCATTGGAATTGACCCGGCCTCCGGTCATGGCGTCATAATGTCCAAACTCCCGGTTGACGTGCTGAGCGATCAGCTCCTCGGCGTTACGGACGACACCGACCGTACAGATGGCAAAAGCCCCCATCTTGGAGCGGATCAGCAACGGCTGAGGCTCCAAATCACTGATACAGCCGATGGCAGAGGTGCCCCGCATCTCTTCGAAAACGTGCTCGAACTTGGTGCGGAACGGCGCATTTTCGATGTTATGGATCTTGCGCTGTAGCCCGATCTCGGGATCATACGAGGCAAGTCCCGCCCGGCGGGTACCCAGGTGTGAGTGATAGTCCACACCGAAATACACGTCAGCCAGGCATTCTTTTTTTGAAACGATTCCGAAAAACCCTCCCATGAGTCCTCCTTAGTGATTAAACTGCTCTGCGATCTTACGATCCTTTTCCAGAACAGCCGCCGCATCTGCCGCACGCTTGGCGTCCAGCTTCTCGGCCAGGGACTGCTCCTCTACTGCAAGGATCTGAATAGACAGCAAAGCGGCATTGGCTGCGCCATCGATCGCTACCGTCGCCACCGGGATCCCGGAGGGCATCTGAACCGTAGCCAAAAGCGCGTCCATGCCGCCGATATTCTGCTTAGATTGCACGGGAATGCCGATCACCGGCAGGGTGGTATTTGCCGCCACGGCGCCTGCCAAATGAGCCGCCATACCGGCGGCGCAGATAATGGCACCAAAGCCGTTTTTACGGGCATTGATGCTGAAATCTCTTGCCTCAACAGGAGTTCTGTGGGCAGAATAAACGTGAACCTCATAGGGTACATCGAATGATTTGAGCGTATCCAATGCCTTCTGCACGATAGGCAGATCGCTGTCGCTCCCCATGATTACTGCTACTTTTTTCATCGTTTAAACCTCCTAAAAATTAAAAAGGGCGCACGACTCCCAAACGAAGTTGTGCGCCCAGACGGTCGGCTGAAAAAGTTCTTTGTTCCGCTGTGGTGCTCCACATGATCCGTCAGTCGCAAAGAACCGTTGAATTCATGAAAGATTATAGCATAAATTAAACCAATTTGTCAACGAAATGGAACGGGGTTTTTCAAAATTGGTCATTCTATATTGAAGAACTAAAACAGAACCATTTTTGTTTGGCGGTTTGCCTAAATCATATAGTCCTGCAAACGGCCCTCATAAATCAGCTCTGCGCCGGGCAGGGCAAGAAAGTGGATAGGAAGCACCACCTTCGGGAGCGCCTCCACCGCCTTCACGCCGTGCCAGTACAGGATCTCTTTCACAAACTCAGAGCAGTAATAGCTGTACTCACTCTGATGGCGGATCTTGAAATAAGCAAGACCGACACCCAAATAATCATAATGATATTTTTTTCGTTTTTGGAACATTTTATCAAGTGTATCCGAGATCGCTATGTATTGGTCATCGGTAACGTCGAGCGACAACACCTTCACCTTGGTCTCGGGGAAACGGGCAAAGGTTCCGGAACGCGGGGATTCCTCCACAAATCCGCCCCAAAAAGGATAGTATTTATAGCGGCGACCGAAGGAATACATCTTTTTCAGATCCGACTGCAGACTGATGGAAACATGGTTATAGGGCGCGCCGGTGATCTTACGAAGAACCCGGGACGGCATGGTGCCGCTTTGGCTGACCACAATATAAACCTTTTTAAAGATACCGTTCACTGCCACCCCTCCTTTAATAACATCATTATACATATTCCTTCAAAATTCGTCCACAACTTTTTAACTCTCTTAAAACTTTTTAATGTAAAAGACGGCGACTGTAAACTTAAGTTTACAGGTTTGTAAACATTTGTTGACTTTTTTTAGTTTAGTGATATAATAATACCATCCTAAAAATTTTTTATAATATATGGAGGGCTTATGTTTAGCATCACAAGAAAGAACAAAGACATTTCCAAGTATTTCTACGACCACCAGGAAGACGTGGCACTTTGCTTTGAAAAGTTCGAGAAGTTTTTCGAAATTCTTTTCATAGAAGGTTGCACAAAAGAAGAGCTGGAATCCGCAAAGGTCTGCGTTGAGAACGCAGAGGGCGCTGCAGATAGAGAGTTGCGTCACGTCGTGGACGCCATGAGTGGTTCCTTCCTCCCCGCTACCCGCAAGACGCTGATCAAGCTGGTGCAGAGCACCGACGAGATCGCTAACATCTGCGAAGAGATCGTTCGTCAGATCGTGTTGGAGAAGATCAACATCCCCGCCACCCTGCGCCCCGATATGCTGAAGATCATCGAGATCACCGAGAACCAGCTGGAGATCCTTTTCAAGGCCATCGACATGATGCTCAACGATTACAAGGCACTGGATAAGAACAGAAAGATCCTGGACGATGTTCGCCAGGAGGAAAGCCGGGTCGATGCCATTGAAGCAATGCTGCACGCCCGCATCTTTGACCTGGATATCTCTCTGACCGAAAAAATCTATTACAAAGACCTGCTGGAGAAGGTTTGCGATCTTTCCGATACCATCGAAGACGTTTCCGATCAGATCCAGGTTCTGCTGGTAGAGAGAGAGGGTTAATTTAAAAATGATGTATCTCTTATTGGCTGCCGGTATTTTTATGGGCTGGTCTCTGGGCACCAACGACGCAGCAAATGCGTTCGGTACCGCAGTTTCCACCGGCGTTGTGAAATACCGTACCGCCACTATTATTATTTCGATCCTCGTTGTGATCGGCGCCTTTTTAATGGGCTCCGGCAACATGGAAAGCGTAAATGATCTCGCCATCAACAATGCAGTTATTCCCTCCACGGAACAAGCTGCAGATTTGATCAATAACGGAGCCACTAACCTGGCTTTAAAATCCGCTATCAAGGCGTTCATTATTTTCGCCTGCGCAGGTGTTACCGTATTTTTAATGTCCTACCTCAAATTCCCGGTATCTGCTAACCAGTCTATTACCGGTGCTATCATCGGTTGGGGTATCTTTCACGCCAACTACAGCGATCCCACTGTTATGAGCGGCAACCTAAAGCAGATCGGCAAGTTCGCCTCCACCTGGTTACTCTGCCCCTTGGGCGCTGCAATCATTTCGTTTATCATCGTAAAGCTTTGCCAGAAATTCTTGGTTCCCAAGCTTTCTTCTCTTTCCCACTATGATACCATGATCAAGGTCGGTTATCTGATTGCCGGCGCTTACGCATCTTTCAGTATCGGCATGAATAGTTCCGCAAACGTCACCTCCCTGTACTACGGCCAGGTGATCGATGGTGTAAAAACCAACCTGCTCACCGATGCGCGGTTGACCTGTACCATCGGCGGTATCGCCATTGCGCTGGGCGTTTTGACTTACTCTAAGAAGGTTATGATGACTGTCGGGGAAAGTATTGCTCCTCTGACTCAGATCGAAGGCTTCCTGGTCATCATTGCCATGGCAACCACCATCGTTCTGCTGGGCAACTTTATGAAGATCCCCGTTTCCACTTCTCAGGCTGTGGTTGGTGCCGTTGTCGGCGCCGGTCTCACCAAGAGCATTAAATGTGTAAACTTCGGTGTCTTCAAAAACATTGCCATTGCATGGGTTTCTTCCCCGCTGATGGCCGGTGTTCTTACTTATCTGGTAGCCCTGGCCACTCAGAAGTGGTTAGGTTAATCGAATTAAAACAAAAAAGACCCATTCCAAATCGGAATGGGTCTTTTTTATATTCGTTTATTCACAGCAGGGGTCGGGCTTTTTAGGTGTAGCTGCCGACGCAGGAGCGGGATTTGTCACGTCGCCCAAGCCGGAGGTCTCAGCAAACAGAACGTTCGCCTTGGTCATATCCACCGCATCGGTAGGAACGATGATCTTAGATGCTCTGCCATCGGACATGGCAACCAGTGCCTCGTACTTCTTCAATTCCAGAACAGCAGGATCTACCCCTGCATCCTTCAACGCCTTCAAGCCGTCCGCTTCGGCTTTTTTGGAAAGATAGATGGCTCTTGCTTCACCTTCTGCGCGGGCAATACGGGCATCACGCTCGCCTTCTGCCGCAAGAATCATCGCCTGCTTATCACCCTCTGCACGGGTAATGGCGGCCGCCTTATGACCCTCCGCCTGCAGCATGGTCTCACGGCGATCACGCTCCGCTTTCATCTGTTTTTCCATCGCATTCTGGATCTCTGCCGGAGGAATAATGTTACGCAACTCCACACGGTGAACCTTGATTCCCCATTTATCGGTGGCTTCATCCAGGATCTCGGTCATTTTCGCATTGATGGTATCACGAGAGGTCAACGTACCATCCAATTCCAACTCACCCACCAGATTACGCAGGGTTGTTGCCGCAAGATTTGCCAACGCAGAAATAGGATTGACAGCACCGTATGCATACAGCTTTGCATCATAGATCGCATAGTAGATCACCGTATCGATCTGCATAGTAACGTTATCCTTGGTAATAACCGGCTGAGGAGGAGAATCCAGGACCTGCTCCTTAAGCGTTATTTTCTTGGCAATACGTTCAAGCAAGGGGATCTTGATGTGAAAGCCTGCAGACCAGGTGGTCTTATACTTCCCTAAAAACTCAATCACAAATTCGTGAGCCTGAGGCACTATTTTTGCATTCGCAAGAATAATCGCCAAAACGATCACAACAACAGCAATAACATACAGCATATAACAGCCCTCCTTATATATTTATATTGCGATTTCATAATAACATATTACAGAATATTTTGTCAATATTACTCGTAATACAAAATTTCGAAAGCACCCACCGTGGTGAGTGCTTTCGAAATTTTGATAACTCTGTTATCTCTTGGAGAAC
>CAYLIT010000113.1:0-5839 GCA_964383835.1 uncultured Eubacteriales bacterium | reverse complement strand
AAACTCCACCAACGTTTACAAAATTTGGGCGGATATGATCGCCTTCGGCGAGAGCCGGATGCCGGTGGGTGAGCGGGCTTACTGCGCCTTTGCAGGCCGCCGTGACGGCAAGAACTTTGTTTTAAGCCATGAAGAACTGGCTGAAAAGTACAAGGATCATATCCGGATGCTGGATCGGATCCCCGACGCTCTGGCCGGAGCCATGGGGAACCAGATGTTCGTGGCCACCTTTGCAACCAAGGAGGAGTTGGACCGCTTCTATGACGATGCGGTAGCTTGTAACTGATGGAGTCGTTACTGTTTGCATTCAATGCGGTGGCACCTATCATTTTGCTGGTGGCCATCGGATATTTTCTGAAGAAAAGAGGCTTTATTGCCGAAGGCTTTATCAAGGTTGGCAATAAGCTGGTCTTTCGGGTCTTTCTGCCCGCCATGCTGTTTCTGAATATCTATAAGATCCAAGGCTTCGGTGGGATCGGAGCGGGTTATATCGTCTATGTGGCGGTGGCGCTGTTGATCATCTTTCTGGTTTCTATCCCGCTGTGCTTGGCGGTTGCCAAAAGAAAAGAGAGTGTGGGCGCCCTGCTGCAGGCCACCTTCCGCTCCAATTATGCTTTGGTAGGGATCCCCCTGGCTCAGTCTCTTTTTGGGCAAGAGGGCGCGGCAGTTGCCACCTTGCTTTCGGCCGTCAGCATTCCCATCTTTAATATTCTTGCGGTCATCAGCCTGAGTGTCTTCCGCGCGGGCGGAAAAAAGACCGGCATAAGGGAGATTTTACGGGATATCGTAAAAAATCCCTTGCTCCAAAGCATCGCGCTGGGTCTTTTGGTGCTGGCGGTACGGAGTCTGTTCGTGCGCTGGAATATTGATTTTCGTCTGTCCCAGATCGAGCCGCTCTTTAAGGTGCTGACCTATCTTTCTAATATTGCCACTCCGCTGGCGCTGTTGGTACTGGGCGCAGAATTTGAGTTTTCGGCCATTAAGGGCCTTCGGCGTGAGATCGTGTTCGGCACCCTGATGCGCACCTTGTTCGTGCCGCTGTTTGGGATCGGCATTGCTTTTTTGTTCTTTGCCGATCAATTTACCGGCGCTCATTTTGCCGCTTTCGTAGCGGTATTTGCCACCCCGGTGGCAGTATCCTCGGTACCCATGGCCCAAGAGATGGGCGGGGATGCGACCTTAGCCGGTCAGTTGGTGGTCTGGACCACCCTCTTTTCGGCAGTTTCGGTATTTTTGGCCGCTTTTTTACTGCGGCTTGGAGGAATATTTTAAAAGAATAGAGGAGTAAAGACATGAAAGTTTGTATTTTTCAACCGGCTTATTCTACCGACCATGCGGACAGCGAGCGGCTGTTTCAATGGGAGCTGGAGCAGTTAGACAAATGTGATCCTTCCATGGATCTGATCGTCCTGCCCGAGGCGGCGGACGTGCCTGCCCTGGCAAAAACGCAGGAGCAGTTTATGGAAAGCCACACCAAGTTTACCAAAGTTCTTTTGGATAAATGCGCCGAGACCGCCAAGCGGTGCGGCGCGGTGCTGTTCGTCAGCGGTTATTACGACGGTGAAAACGGTATTCGTAACACCACCTTTGCCTTCGACAGCAAGGGCCAGCCTGCCGGTCATTATTTTAAACAGCATCTCACCCCCGGCGAGGTGACCAAGCGGCGGCTGGACTGCCGTTATACCTACGAGCATTCCCGCCCCACCGTTTTGGAGATCGAGGGCTTGCGGTATTGCTTCTTGACCTGCTATGATTTCTATTTCTATGAGAATTATGCCCACATTGCCCGTCAGCGTCCGGATATTATTATCGGTTGCTCCCATCAGCGCAGTGATACCCATCTGGCGCTGGAGGTAATGAGTCAATTTTTGGCTTACAATACCAACGCTTACGTGGTGCGCTCCTCGGTGAGCATGGATGAGAATTCCACCATCGGCGGCGGAAGCCTGATCGCTGCGCCCAACGGTGAAATTCTTTTGAATATGAAGAGTCGGGTCGGGGTAGAAACCTTAGAGATCGATCCCACTGCTAAGTATTATAAGCCCGCCGGCTTTGGCAATCCTCTTTCTGCGCATTACGAATATATCGAACGGGGACGGCGGCCTTGGAAGTACCGTCCGTCCGGCAGCGCTATCGTTTTGCCGGACTACCAGATGCCTTATCCTCGTGTCTGCGCCCATCGGGGCTTCAACACCGTGGCTCCCGAAAACAGTATGCCTGCCTTCGGTGCGGCGGTGGCCATGGGCGCCGAGGAGATCGAGTTTGATCTTTGGTGGACCAAGGACGGCGAGGTGGTCTCTATCCACGACAGCACCCTGGATCGGGTGTCCGACGGCACCGGCCAGGTCTATGATTATACCTATGAGGAGCTTCTGCAGTTTGATTTCGGTGTCAAGGCCGGTGAAAAGTTCCGCGGCATGAAGATCCTGCGGTTTGAAGAGATCCTCAAAAAGTTCGCCTGCCACGTGATTATGAATATCCACCTCAAGAGCTTGGATAACGAAAATCCCTTGCCGGAGGAGCATCTCAACAAGATCATCGAGCTGATCGACCGCTACGATTGCCGCCAGCACGTCTACTTTATGACCGGCAACGATACGGTAATGGCACAGCTTCGTGACTTGGCCTCCGATATTCGCCGTTGCATGGGTGCAGGGGCTAAGGAAAAGAGATGGCAGATCGTGGACCGTGCCATCGCCCTGGGCTGTCAGAAGGTCCAGCTTTTCAAGGAATATTATAATCAGGAGATGATCGATAAGGCCCACGAGCACGGCATCATCTGCAACTACTTCCATTGCGAAACGGTGGAGGATACCCAAAAGATGCTGGAAATGGGCATTGATTGCATCCTGACCAACGATTATAACCTGATTTCTCAAACGGTGGAAAGAGCCGATTGGGACGAATGGAAGTTTGATGCATAAATAAAATGGGCTGTAAAAAAACATGCGTTTTTTTACGGCCCATTTTTTATTCATAGGATGCGCCGGATTTGAAGCCCTCGCCTAAAACCTCACGGGAATCGTTGATGACGATAAAGGCGGCGGAGTCCAGGCTCCGCACCGTGCGGATCAAGCGGGGGAGCTCCTTGGGGCTGACCACGCAAAGGAGGGTCATTCCCTCGTGTTCGGTGTAGCACCCCACGCTGTGCAGGGCGGTGACGCCGCGCTCGAATTTTTCCATCACCTCGGCGGCGATCTTTTGGTGTTCTTTCGAGATGATATACACCGATTTTGCATCATCACCAAAGGTCATAATGCGGTCAGTAACGATGGAGGAAAGGTAGAGGGACAGCACCGAATAGGCGGCGACGGTGAAGCTTTTAAAGACGATGGCGGTTCCGACGATGATGGCACAGTCGATGACGAGAATAAAGGTGGCCACCGAGATATGAGGCAGGACCCGATGGAGGATCAGCGCCGCCAGGTCACTGCCGCCGGTAGAGCCGTTCTGCCGTACTACCAGCCCCACGCCTGCGCCCATCAGCACACCGCCCAAGAGGGTGGCGATCATCAGGTCACCGGTATAGGCGGGAAAGTAAGAGGTGATCTGCAGAAAGAGGGAGAGCAGGACGATCCCTGCCGCTGTTTTCAGTACGGCGCCTTTGCCTAAGAACTTATAGCCTGCCGCAAAAAGAAAGAGGTTAAAAACAATGTTGGTCACCGAAAGGGGTACCTTGAAGAGGTGCAACAGTACCGTACCGATGGAGCTGACACCGCCGCCGGAGATCTTATTGGGTGCCAAAAAGATATTCAAGCTGACCGCCAGCACCAAACATCCCAGGGCGATCATTAGATAATCAATGAAGATTTGTTTCCAATTTGGTTTCATTTTTGCCTCACAAAAATATTTTGATAGCTACTGTTCATTTCCCTTGAAATAAGGTATAATTATTATACGATTTTAAAATCTTTTGTCAAGGAATTATAAAGGAATTATATTTGAAAGGAATTTTTCATGAAAAGACCCTGGCTTTCCCATTACGGCGCGGTTCCCCATAACCTGCAGTACCCGCAAGGCACCATGAGCGATGCGGTGCTTGCCTGCGCCCAAAAGCATCCCGAGTGGGAGGCGCTTTCCTTTATGGGGCGGTCGGTTTCTTATGAGGAGCTGGCGTGCAAGATCCGCAGGACTGCCGAGGCCTTTTGGGGGTTAGGGGTGCGCCGTGGGGATCGGGTCACCCTTTGCCTGCCGAATATTCCGCAGACGGTGTATTGCCTTTACGGATTGAATGAATTGGGGGCCGAGGTCAGCCTCGTTCACCCCCTCTCTGCGGAAAAAGAGATCGTCTTTTACCTTAAAGAGGTGGGGAGCACCATCCTGGTGACCATCCACCAATTTTACGATAAGCTCATGAAGGTGCAGGAGGAGTATCCCTTGAAGCACCTGATCATTACCGATATCGACGATGCCCTTACGGGGCTCAAAAAATGGGGCTACCGCATCGGGATCAAGCGTAAGTTCCCAAAACTGCAACCGGCAGAGTCCCTTTTGACGTGGGTCGGCTTTTTGGAAGGTGGCGAGCCTTATGAAAAAGCCGCGAACGTCGCAAAGGACGGTGCGATCATTTTGTTTTCCGGCGGTACCACCGGCATCAACAAGGGGATCCTGCTTTCTAACGGGAACCTCAACGCGTTGGGGCTCCAGACTGCCGCTATGTGCGCTCGTCCGGTAGAGGGAAAGCGCATTTTGGCTGCCATGCCCATGTTCCACGGCTTTGGGCTGGGGGTCTGTGTTCACACGGCGCTGATCAGCGGTATGACCTCCATCCTGGTGCCCCGGTTCAACGTGAAGGAATATGCCCGGCTGATCCGTAAGGAGCGTCCGAACTATATCGCCGGCGTTCCTACCCTCTACGAGGCGCTGACCCGCACCGATTATTTAGACGGTGCCGATCTCTCCTGCCTGATGGGGGTCTTTTCCGGCGGCGACAGCCTTTCGGTGGAGCTAAAAAAGAAGATGGATCGCTTTTTGGCAGAGCGGGGCGCTACCGTGCGCATCCGGGAGGGCTACGGCACCACTGAGTGCGTCACCGCCAGTTGTCTGACCCCCGGTCACGAGGATCGGGAGGGGAGCATCGGTCTGCCTTACCCCGATATGGATTATAAAATTTGCAAAGTGGGAACGACGGAAGAGGTCCCCTACGGCGAAGAGGGGGAGATCTGCATGGCGGGCCCCACCGTGATGCTGGAATATTTAGGCCGACCGGAAGAAACCGCCGATGCTTTGCGGCTTCATGAGGACGGACGGCGTTGGCTTCATACCGGTGATCTCGGCATGATGGATGAGGACGGCTTTATCTATTTCCGCCAGCGGCTGAAGCGGATCATCGTTACCAGTGGCTATAACGTCTATCCCTCTCAGATCGAAAACGTGCTGGACGGCCACCCCAAGGTTCAGCTTTCCTGTGTCATCGGGGTTCCAGACCCCTATCGGATGCATCGGGTCAAGGCGTATATCGTTCCCAAGCAGGGAGTGGAGCCGAGCGAGGAACTGAAAACGGAAATTCTGGAATACTGCAAAACTTATATTGCAAAATACGCCTGTCCCCGGGAGGTGGAATTCCGGGAGGATCTGCCTAAGACCTTGGTGGGCAAGGTGGCTTATAAAAAATTGGAAGAAGAAAAGGGGCTGTAAAAAACGTATGTTTTTTACAGCCCCTCAGCGTGTCAAAAAACTCCTGTGGAGGTTTTTGACACGCTGAGAGACTTTCAAAAAAGAGTGCAGATTTCGTGGATCCGGTCTCGTCGGCGTACATAGGTACGGTAGAGAGCGGATCCGCGAAAAGCAGAAAAATTTCAATCAAAATCCGCATCGCAATGCGGATTTTTTCCTTATA
>CAYLIT010000112.1:0-5874 GCA_964383835.1 uncultured Eubacteriales bacterium | reverse complement strand
ATTATTAAACCCCGATTTTGTATCAGGCAAAATCGGGGTTTCTCGACAGTCTGAACGCTTCTGAATCGTTCAGAAGCGTTTTATTTATTTCTCAGTGTCTAATTCGTCTTTTGCAAAGCCTTCATACTGCTCTTCTTCCAACCGTTCACCAGTTTCGGGATCAAATCCGTCGATCATATGTTTTTTGATCAAGGGATAGACCATGAAATTAGTGAGCAACCCAGTGAAGGAAAACCACAGGGTAAAGAGGATCAGGATCAAAAGCATTACATTTTGGAATGCATAGATAATATAAGCGACAAAGAATGCCGTCAGCGCCAAAAATACCGTCAAAAACAGATTACGAATGAACCCTGCCCAGCAGAAAATGAATGCGTTTTTCAGCAATTGACGGAAGGTCAAACGGAAGGTGATCATCATGGGGTAAATGTAATATCTCATAAACGACCAAACGGTAAACGAAAGCAAGATGGCGGCCATGGAAAGAACCATGATTACGCGATTAGGTACATTGTAGATAGAAAGAAAATCCACCACCAAAAATGCAGTAACCAAAAGATCGATCACAGAATAAAGAAAAGACTGTTTAAAGTTTTTCTTAAAGGTTTCGATGAAATCGCCCCACAAAAAAGCGTGCTCTTCACGAGCGTAGTTGCGTAAGATCTTGGTCATACCAGCAGTAGCGGGGCCGATCGTAACGATCGGAATGCAAAACAGCACATAGATCAAATTCAATACGATCAGATTCCAGAATTTGCGAAAATAGATCTGAAAGAACAGAATCGGCCGAGGACTATGATCGTCTTTGCCGACGCCCTTCCCCTCTTTCATATAGTTGTTAAAAAGTCCCATGCTTACTCACCTGCCTTTACTGCACGGGGATGACAATTTTCGTAAGTAGATAGATACTTGTTTTTCAAAAGCTTGGTATATACCTTAGTGGATGCAATGGAGGAGTGCCCCATCATATCTTTTACCATATTGATATCTGCGCCGTTTTCCAAAAGATGTGTAGCAAAAGAATGACGCAACGCCTTAGGTGTGATATCCTTTTCGATCTTCGCGGACGCAGTATAATACTTCACCAGCTTCCAAAAGCCCTGGCGAGTCATCGGCTGACCGGTCGTATTCAAAAAGAGGGTATTCTCTTTCGCCGAAGTCACAAGCTGCGGACGGCTTTCGGTCAAGTAATTGCGCAGAGCTTGTACCGCCAAGCTGTACAGTGGGATGATGCGTTCGTTATCTTCATGATGATTCATCATCAAATAGCCCACGTCAAGGTTCACATCCGTCACCTTTAACGAAAGCAATTCGCTCACGCGGATACCGGATGCATAAAGTACCTCCAGCATCGCTTTATCGCGAATCCCTTTTACTGTTAATATGTCCGGCTGCCAAAGTAACAATTCTACCTCATCGTTTGTGAGGATCTCAGGGAGCTTGACCTCACTCTTGAGGCCCTTGATCCCAACCATAGGGCTGGCAGATACGATCTTTTTAGAAACAAGATATTTGAAAAAGCAACGCATGGTGGACATCGATCTGGAGATCGTGGCATCGCTCTTTTTTGATTGCTTTAAAAAATCAAAATATTGAATCAGTACTGTATCGGAAACGGCGGTCCATGCATCAATATTTTTATCTTGCAAATAGCCCATCAATTGTCTGAGATCCCGTTGATAGGAGGATAAAGTATTGGCAGACGTGCCCTTTTTGGCCATCAGGTAATTACAAAAATTTATGTAGGTACGTTCCATTTCCAATCCTCCTTTCACAAAATCAAAATAAGCTTAAGATCAATGGAACAAGCTTCCATTCAAAAGCGGCGCCCAGCAAAAGAAACGGTACGATCACTAAAAAGCAATACAAATGACGAAGAAATTCCCGATAAGACGCACCGTGCTTTCCCCTCCCCTTCAGTAGTTCAAATAACGCAACAGAAAGGCGCGCGGATGAGTAGCAAAGGAAGTATCCGAGCAGGGTATAAAGCAGATTTTGGGCGAAAAATGCCAGCGTGCCAAAAACCAAACCACGCACGCCGGATAATATGACTGCAAGAGCAACCAGAAGGCCGATCGAAAAGCCTTTATAAAGCGGATATAACGGGATCAAAGGTATTCCGATCACGGTCAATCCCAGAAAAAACAGTAAGGCAAAAAAGAAAAACTGTTGCAGAAATGCCGAGAAAAATCCGCTGCTGTTTTCGGGACTGAATAGCAACTGCGCCTGTAGAGAAAAGTCATCACGCAGTAACACAGCAGCTGCTGCGCCGATAAAAACGCCGATCAAATACAGAATTGCATAAATGCGAATGATCGGCAGTTCGTGAAGGTATGCTTTTTTAAATTTCAGCAATATGGAGTTCATTTCATCACCTCATCACAGAGTATGATAGTTTGTCCACCAATATGCAAAAAAATTATGTAAAGAAATACGCTGCCCGTTTCTTTCGAACAGCGTAATCATTTTACCCTAATTTATTCAGTTTATCAAGGCAAATTTGGCAGATTTTAGATTTTTGTAAAACCTGCATAAATCAAATTATGTAAACCATTGTGTGATAATTATGTAAACTGAAATCTTTTAATTTTCAAGCCACAAGATATAGTTTTTCTTTGGTGATAAAAAACAAAATCCTGTTATTTTGAAAAGTCAAGGGGTATTTCAAAAAACTTTTCTTCTAAAAATAGGTTTATGCAAATTGACAATATTCTACCCCCTCTTTGCCGCAGATCCCAGAACCCCGCCGATCAGCGCAAACACGATCGCAAATATGATCCCGGCAAAGCCGTTCCAAGTAAAATATCCCCCCATATCAAGAAGCATATTTCCGCAAATTTTCACAATCACCACCGTCGCCGCCATAATACACGACGCAACGATTCCCTTCATCCTCCCCACCGCCGTCAGTGTAGCAGTTGCAGTGATCATACCAATCCCACTCCCTAAAACGCCGCCAATCTTTAATGCCGCCTCAGGAATTGCCGTTTTTAGCACGAGAAGCGCAGTGACGGCATCAACAATAGCAACCAGAATCAAATACAGCAACAGTGCCAAAAAAGAAAAAATCACAACGCCAGGCGCTGTGATTTTTCGTAGTTCTTCATATTTCATCCAAGATTCCTCCCTCACAGTTGGTAGTATACCATATGAGAAAGCAGAGTGGTTTATACCTTACTCGTCTATCTTGGAGGCAATCGCCCATCTCTTGAAGCGAAGCTTGGTCTTATCAGAACCAGTCTCGATAATGATCGTTTCCAAATCCTTGGTGGATACGACCTTACCAACGATACCGCACTCCATCAGAACCATATCGCCGGGTTCCAGGTTGTTCTGCATATTCTTGCGCTCCTGCTGACGCTTTTTGTCCTTGCGGCTCATGATCACAGTGAAGCCGATCATCACAACAAGAATCAAAAGCATACCGCCATAGTTTGCCATAAATTCAGCCATTTCAATTATCTCCTTTAAAAATATTATAAATGAATTATATCCAAAATCAAGGTCGTTGTCAACCTTTAAATGCGTTTGCCAAGCACCTTGACGCGTTCTTCTTTCCAATCATAGAAGTCACCGGCCGCAAGATGTGCGCGGATCTGCTCCATCAGATCGTTATAGAAGTAAAGATTGTGCATCACGCACAAACGCATTGCAAGCATCTCTCCGGCCTTAAATAGGTGACGGACATAGGCACGCGTGAAATTGCGGCAGGTAGGGCAATTGCAAGCCTCATCCAACGGGCTTTGATCCAACTCATATTTTTTATTCAGCAGGTTCATAACGCCGTCATTCGTAAAAACATGAGAATGGCGCGCATTTCTTGCAGGCATAACACAATCAAAGAAATCAATGCCGCGGGCAACACCCTCCAAAATATTGACCGGCGTTCCAACCCCCATCAGGTAACGCGGCTTATCCTCAGGCGCATAAGGAATCACGTCGTCCAAAACACGGTACATTTCTTCCGCTGTTTCACCAACCGCCAAGCCGCCGATTGCATAACCATCCGCATCGATCTCAACGATCTCCTTCATATTTTCAATACGGAGATCGCTATAGGTGCCGCCCTGGTTGATGGCAAACAGCATCTGATGCGGATTACAAGCATCCGGCAATGCGTTAAGGCGATCGTGCTCCGCCTTACATCGCTTCAACCAGCGAACAGTTCTCGCGGCCGATTTCTTTACATAATCATAGGTTGCGGGATTTTCGACGCACTCATCGAAGGCCATAGCAATGGTAGAACCAAGATTGGATTGGATTTGCATACTCTCCTCAGGACCCATGAAGATCTTATGACCGTCAATGTGAGAGGCAAAGGTTACACCTTCTTCAGTAATATTCCGCAATTTAGCCAACGAAAACACCTGGAACCCACCACTATCCGTTAAAATCGGACCATCCCAACGTGTCATTTTATGAAGACCACCCAGCTTTTTAACCGTTTCATCTCCGGGTCTCAAATGAAGATGGTAGGTATTACACAGCTGTACCTGACACTTCAGATCCTTCAGATCCAAAGCAGAGACAGCACCTTTGATCGCACCACAGGTAGCAACATTCATAAACACCGGGGTCTGAATGGTGCCGTGTACCGTTTCAAAGGTACCTAAGCGGGCCATACGGTCCTTTTTAATTAATTTAAACATTCAACTTCTCCTACCAGATAAACATTGCATCACCAAAGCTGAAAAAGCGATACTTTTCTTCCACAGCCTCGTGATAAGCATTCATAATCTTATCTTTCCCTGCTAAAGCGCTTACTAACATCATCAACGTGCTTTTAGGCAGGTGAAAATTCGTAATCAACGCATCAATCACTTTGAATTGATACCCGGGATAAATAAAGATCCCCGTATCGCCGGTACTTTGAACACAATTCAACTCCGCATCAAAAGCGCTTTCCAGCGTACGGGTGGCGGTGGTACCAACAGCAATCACGCGCCCACCTTTTGTTTTTGTCTCCTTAATTAGACGAACGGTTTCTTCTGGCACCGAAAAATATTCCCGGTGCATAATATGATTCGTAATTTCTTTTTCTTTAACCGGTCGGAAGGTGCCAAGTCCAACGTGAAGGGTCACAGGTGCGATTTTAACGCCTTTTTTGCGCACGGTATCCATCAATTCATCGGTAAAATGAAGACCGGCTGTGGGCGCAGCCGCCGATCCAAGCTCACGGGCATAGACCGTTTGATACCGACCCTGATCCTTCAATTGCTCCGTAATATACGGCGGGAGCGGCATCTTACCGATCTGATCCAAAACCTCATAGATTGTGGGGGCCTGATGCTCAAAACGGACCTTTCGTTTGCCATCCTCCAGAATCTCAAGAACCGTACCAGTCACCCCCTCCTGAAACTCAAGAATCTGACCAGGACGTGCCTTTTTGCCCGGCTTGACCAACACCTCCCAAACGTTTTCCTCCAGCGCTTTTAACAGCAACACCTCAACCAAACCGCCGGTGCCGGCACGGTTACCGTAAATTCTGGCCGGGATCACCTTAGAATCGTTAATCACCAAAAGATCACCGGGCTTCAGATAATCAACAATATCATAAAAATGCCGGTGTTCCAAAGCGCCATCCTCGCGGTGAAGCACCAAAAGTCTAGAATGATCCCGCTTGTCTAGGGGCGTTTGAGCGATCAACTCTTGCGGTAGCAGATAATCAAATTCATCAACTGTCACTTTATTCAATCCTTTGCATTAGTATCGTATTTCTTACTCATTCATATTATTATAAATGGAAACGCATGATATTTCAACATTTTTAAGAGGTCTTGTAACAGTAGTTGACGCAATATTCTTTAAGTTCAGTCCCATTATATGGACATTCAAGTATTTCGCTCTCGGCTACAATCCCATTGAAAGACTTTT
>CAYLIT010000111.1:1782-5884 GCA_964383835.1 uncultured Eubacteriales bacterium | reverse complement strand
AAGTTTTTTGGAGCAGCGCTGATTGTTAGCGGCGGATATTTGATAGGTAGCATCCGAGTGCGTCAGAAGAAATGTCGAATGGAAATACTGCTGGAAATTCATGGTCTGCTGGAGCATTATTTTTCAGAGCTTAAGGAGTATCGAAGCTCCATCGACGAGAGTTTTTCGGGACGCGGAATACTTGCCGATCGGCTTTTGGCCGGTCAATTTCCAAAGGGGCTTTTGAACGAAGATCGACAGATGCTTACATCACTTTTTCAGCAGTTAAAGGTTGGTTCATACAAGCAATCCATAACCGTGACCGAGGAAGCGCTGCAAAGACTTCAGTCAACCGCTAATAAATTAAAAGAGGAGGCCGCCTCGCAAGGAAAAGCACTTCCTTTGGTTACCGGAGCCATCGGCTTTTTGATCGCGGTGCTGTTATTTTGATATGGAAGTGGAATTGATTTTTAAAATAGCGGCAGTAGGAATTGTGGTGGCGGTGGTAAATATGGTTCTCAATAAGCTTGGCCGGGACGAGTACGGAACTCTTACAACATTAGCAGGGGTTATTATTGTTTTACTGGTCTTGCTGAGAGAGATCGGTGAGCTTTTCAGTACCATTGGCACGGTGTTTGAATTGACATGACCATCTATCAATTACTGGCGGCGGTATCTGCCTGTTTATTGCTTTATCTTTTGATTAAAAACTTTAATGAACGCTTCGCCGTTTTTGCGTCCATTGCAGGTGCGGTATTGATCTTGTTTTTTGTATCTACCAAGCTGTCTTCGGTGTTTACGTTCGTCTATCATCTTGCAGATAGCGCAGGTATACGCAATGATTATTTTGAAGTGATCATAAAAGGGCTTACGGTGTGTTATCTTGGTGAATTTACGATCAGTGCCTGTAAGGACTGCGGATTGAGTGGATGGAGCGACAAGGTGGAACTTGCCTGCAGGTGTACCCTCTTGGTATTGGCTATTCCTTTGTTTGAAGATTTTTTAGACGTGATCGTGGGACTATTGGAATGAAAAAGACGTGGATCATCCTTTTATTAATCATATTTTTACATGTTCCGATTCGGGCGATGGCGGAGTCTGGTTATTCCGATGACTTTCGTTATTCGGTTCAACCAGATGACTCTCTTCTTTCGGAGAATACCGACTTGAATGACCCGGGTTCCGTTATGCAGGATCTGAGCTTTGAGCATTGGCTTTCTTACCTGGTGACACAATTAAAAAGTGCTTTGGGTGAAGTGCTTGGAACTTTGATCAAAGGAATTGCGTTGGTTTTGCTTTCGGTTATGATCAGTCGATGTACGAGTAATATTCAAAATCAAAATCTGCAGCTTTTATTTTCATTTATGGTTTCGCTTTCCATTGTTTTGATATGCGAGAGTAGTTTGCGTGCAGGAGCCGAAGCGTTGCAAAAAGGAATTGAAGATATGGGCGTCTTTACAACGGCGTGCATCCCATCCTTCACAGTTGTGATGATTGCCGCAGGTGAAGGCGGAGGAGCAACCGTTTTTTCTGCGGCGATGGTTTTGCTTGGGGAGATCGGAACCTTGGTTTCGAAAAATCTTCTTTTACCGCTGACAAACGTTTATCTTGCCATCGGTGTCTGTTCGGCGGTCAGTGATGAATATAATTTTGCAACGCTCGGAAAGAATATCCGCAAATTTTTGATTTGGGTAATCGGTCTTTTTGTTCTGGGATTTCGTACCGTTATGAAACTGCAGGCCGGCGCGGTCGCTGCCGGAGATCAAATTGCCAAAAAATACATT
Organism: uncultured Eubacteriales bacterium; assembly: GCA_964383835.1. Lineage (GTDB taxonomy): Bacteria > Bacillota > Clostridia > Oscillospirales > QAKW01 > QAKW01. The sequence continues at coordinate 4,121 of CAYLIT010000111.1, read as the reverse complement.
CGTTCTGCCGTCGGTGGTTTTATCCCCGTGGTTGGAAACACTCTTTCGCAAGGGGTTGACGGACTTTTTACGGTAGCGGCCGGAGTGAAGACTTCTTTTGCGATCGCAGGTGTGCTGATCATTCTGTCAATTCTTTTGCCGTCGTTGATCTCAATTGGCATGAACGGTTTGACGTGGAGCTTTTGTAAATGGATCGCAGAATTCATGAACGACAATACCATCCGCTCGGTGGCTGATGTTTTGGCAAACTGTTTTTATTTGATGGTTGCTCTCGGCGGCTGTGTTGCGTTGACCGGCTTGTTTTCTTTCTTTGGGTTGATAACACAGGTGGTTTAAAATGGAGGATATTAAAAGCGCAGGACTTGTTATATGTATATTAATGGTTTTGATGGCTTATCTGAAGCAGATCATTCCGCGCGGTAAAACCACTCATTTAATGAAAGCGATTATCTCGGTTTTTATAATGATCTCGATCGTCGACGGGGTGCGCAGTTTTGATTTCACTTCGTTCAAGGCGCTGATGGACCGTTCCTACAGTCATAACGAAGAGGTGTGGTCTAAGGCGGCTGATCTGATCGCGGATGGACTGATGAAGGAGTTTCAGAACTTTCTTGTTAACGAGCATATCGATGCGGAGGTGAAGGCCGTGACAGTTGAGGGAAGTGTAGATCTTTTTGAGATCAAAAAGGTGATCGTATCCGGTGCAGAAGCAGAAACGGCGCGTAATCTGCTGGCCGGTCGTTATCAAATCGGGATCGCATATATTGAGGTGAAAAATGAATGACTTGATACGAAAAATTATGCCTGAGGTGAAAAAATATTGGTTTATTCCGGTGATGATCTTACTTGGTATTCTTTTGATGACACGTCAACTTGATCAGCCGGAGGCGATCGTTGTTTCTGCTACTGCAGCGGAAGAAAAATATATTGAGGAAACAGAACGCCGCATTATCGAAATGCTGAAAGGTGTGGAGGGTGCAGGTGATTGCCTGGTGACCATTACCCTTTCTTCAGGCGGGAAGATGGAATATGTGAGAGAAGAGGGAAATGTGCTGGTGATCACCGATAAGGATGGAAATCAATCGGCTGTAATATCTCGTGAAAACGCCCCCGAAATTGCCGGCGTGACTGTGGCGAGCAAAGGGGCAGGAAGTGTGGTGGTCCGTAATAATATCGTGGAATCGGTCAGTACGGTTCTGGGAATCGGCACTAATAAAATTTGTGTAGTTTCGATTAGTAGGTGAATTTATGAAGATCAATAAACGACAAATCGTATTTTTAACATTGGCTTTAGTGGTATGCGTGGCTGTCTATCTGAACTGGCGCTTTCTTGATAATGTGGAACTGAATGATAATATGGTCTCGGTGGAAAATGGGAATGTGAACGAGAGTGAAGATGAGGGAAAGACTCTCGGTCAGGCACAGCTGGTAGAAACCGTAGCAAAGGATGTGAATGCTTATTTTACCGAGTGCAGGCTCAATAAACAACAGACACGGGATGAGGCGTTGGAGTTGCTGAAATCTGTGGCTGACAGCGATGAATCAACGACGGAGACTAAGGATAAGGCGAATACCGATATGATTGAGCTGGCAAAAACGACTGATGTAGAGGGAACCATTGAAAGCCTGGTGAAAGCGAAAGGGTTTTCGGATTGTATGGTTTACATCGGAGATGATGCGGTAAATGTTATTGTGGCATCGGCGGGGTTGACGACTGAGCAAGCAGCCCAGATCAATGAAATCGTGATATCAGAGTCCGGAAGGGATGCCTCTGCAGTCAAAATCGTTGAGATCAAAACCGAGTGATCGGACTTCTCCTTTGGAATAAAATAAAAAACTTGCAATTATAATAGTCTATGTGATATAATATACCCATAAAGTTATTTCAAAGGAGAGATTACCATGGATATTTCCAATGAGTTGGGCACGGTTGAAATTTCCGAAGAGGTGCTCTGCACCATCGCAAGCGTTGCCGCAAACGAAGTAGAAGGCGTTGCTGGTCTTTCGGCTTCCTTGAGCGGTAACATAAAAGATCTGCTTACCAAGAAGTATGCCGGCAAGGGCATCGGCGTTGAGATGACCGAGGATGGCCTTGTGATTACTGCCAGCATTGTGGTGAAATATAAATGCAATGTCCAGGATGTGGCAGTGAAGGTTCAGGATGCGATCCTTACGGCAGTTCAGGATATGACGAACTATGAAGTAACTGCTGTGAACGTAAACGTTGTGAACGTTCAGATTGCTGACGAGAATAAATAAGCAGAAAAACCCCGAAGTTTAGCTTCGGGGTTTTATTTATAAAAAAGAGGTTCCTTGCGGAACCTCTTTAAAATTATTTC
>CAYLIT010000111.1:301-1772 GCA_964383835.1 uncultured Eubacteriales bacterium | reverse complement strand
TAAATGCACACCAAAGGCAAGGTGCAAGCAGAGAAGAAGAGTAACAACCGGAGATGATACCGATCAGCATGGGCAGAGCAAAGTTGACGATGGAGTCAAGACCCTTGATCATTCCGAAGATCAGAACCAAAACAAGCGCAGCAGAAGACATCAACGAGGTATTGATGGTGCGGGGCAAGGATTGGTTGATACTCTTATTGACCAATTCCACGATAGGAAGCTTGTTGCCGGAAAGGCGCTTATTTTCGCGGATACGGTCAAAGATTACCAGCGTGTCGTTAATGGAATAACCCAAAATTGTCAGTACAACAGCGATGAAGCCGTCGTTGATGGGGATCCCGAAGAGAACGAATACAAAAAACACCATTGCTATATCGTGAAGTAGTGCGATCAGCGCAGTCAGTGCGGCGGTAAAGCCGGAAACTACGGAGAACCGCAGAGTTACATACACGACGATAAAGAGTGCCGCAAGACCGATTGCAGTCAGACCGCGGACTAAGAAGCGACGGCCGATGGCTGCTTCGACATTGGTGGTGGAGCCTTGCTCGATCTTGTTATCGGTATACTTGGCGCTTAAAGCATCAAAAAGTTTGTCCTGCTCTTCGGTGGTCAGGCTTTCGGTGCCGGCCAGGCTGATGACAAGGGAACGATCCTCGGTTTGGTAGCCGGTAGCGTTTTGGACAGTGGAGTCACGGCCAAGCGTATCCTTGACCAGTTTTTCAACTGCTGCAGTATCAAGCGTGTTGCCGGTGTAGCTGTAGGTGATCTTGGCACCGCCGCTGAAGGTGATGTCCAGCTTTACACCGCGGACGAAAAGGGCTACAATACCTGCGACGATCAAAGTCAAAGAGATGATGTAATAGATTTTTCTTTTTTCGTAAAAATGGATCATGATTACTCAACCTCCTTTGCTTTTTTATAACCATAGAATTTGGGATTACTGAACGCCTTGTAGCAAGAAAGGGACTGCAGCATCAACTTGCTGGAAATGATGGACAGGCCAAAGTTCAGCAAGATGCCGATCAGCAGGGTGTATGCAAAAGAGAGCATGGAGCCGGTGCCGAAGAACATCAGCAGAAAGCCGACTGCAGCGGTGGTGACGTTACAGTCAAGCACTGCGGAAAATGCACGATTGTAACCGGCGGAGATTGCACCCTTCAAGGTCTTGCCTGCATTGATCTCTTCCTTGATTCGCTCTGCGATGATAATGTTGGAGTCAACGCCCATACCAATGGAAAGGATGATACCGGCGATACCGGGCAAGGTCAGTGTCAAGCTCATCATGTGGAAGATCAGCAACTGACCTGCGGTTTGCAGAAGCAGAGTGATGGATGCCGCGAAGCCGGGAAGCTTATAGTAGATGCACATAAAAAGAATGATGATGAACAGCGCGATCATACCGGCCAACAGCATGACACTCAGTGCATGGGCGCCCATGGTGGCGCTGACGGAAGAATAGTTGGTGGACTCC
>CAYLIT010000111.1:0-291 GCA_964383835.1 uncultured Eubacteriales bacterium | reverse complement strand
CGGAATTGATCTTGGCGGCCAGATCCTTGGTTTCAGCAGCGGTGAAGTCGCCGCTGATATAGCCAGCGCCTTCGGTAATGGCGGTATTGACGGTTGCGACGCTGACCAAGGTGTCGTCCATCATGATACCGATCAGATCACCAACATGTTCAGAAGTGACTTCACCAAAGGTTTTGGTTCCTTCTGCATCGAATTCGAGGTTTACGATGTATTCACCCTGCAGATAGGCGGCTTCAGCTTTGGCTACGCGGGCACCGTCCATAAACTTTTCCTCGATGAGATAATCGGCAT
>CAYLIT010000110.1:0-5969 GCA_964383835.1 uncultured Eubacteriales bacterium | reverse complement strand
CGCCCCCATAGGGATCCCATTTATTTTACCTCAAAACCAAGAAAAAATAAATGGGAATTTATTAAATTTCTGCAAATACCGTTTCCTTCAGGAACAGAATGCTGTCTGCCACCCATGCGCGGGGCCGTTTTTCTAAGTGCGCCTCTTTGCGCTGATGGGCGGTGCGCTCATCAGAAAGGGAAAGGCCGTGCGGGCCGGTGGGGTAGATGTGCAGTTCAAAAGTGATGCTTTTCTTAGCAAATTCCTCGGCCATCATGATGGAATTCATCACCGGCACGCTACCGTCGGTAGCGGTATGCCACAGGAAGGAGGGCGGAAAGGCCTCTGTAACCTGCTTTTCGATGGAAACGCGTTCTAATACCTCTTGGGTAGCATCCTCGCCGACCAAGCGGTTAAAGGAGCCACGGTGCGCCCATTCGCCTGCGGTGATGACCGGATAACAAAGAACTGTGGCATTGGGCTTGCAAAGCTCCGCATCACCGAATACTTTGACGGCAAAATCGGCATTCCAGAATGCGCCGGCAGAGGCGGCTAAGTGACCGCCGGCAGAAAAGCCACAGATGGCGATCTTATCAGGATCGATATTCCACTCCTCTGCATTTTCGCGAACCGTTTTGATGGCGGTCAGCGCCTCTAAAACACAGCGGGGGAACCCAGCATCTCCCTTAACGGAATAGTCCAACACAAAAGCGGCCATATCGGCGGCGACATATTGCAGAGCTACCGGCTCTGCCTCGCGGCTGGAACAGCCTCCGTAGCCGCCGCCGGGGAAAACGATCATTGCCGGACGCTTGCGGTCGATATCGATCGCCTCATAGTTTGAGGGAATATAGCAATCAAGGGTCGCGCGGTGACCGCCGCCTAAATTGAACTTTTCATAGTCAAGATCCAGATCAAGTTTAAAATAGTTCACGTTTCTTCTCCTTTATTGATTGCGCGTTTTAAGACGCACTTCCATCTCGCGGTTCGCCTCTTTTTTGGCGATGGTATCTCGCTTGTCGTAGTTCTTTTTACCGCGGCAAAGGCCTAATTCCATTTTCACCTTGGAGCCGCTGAAATAAAGCGAAAGAGGGATCAGGGTCAAGCCGTCCTGCTTGGTCTTGCCAAAAAGGCTCATGATCTCACGCTTGTGCAGTAACAGTTTTTTCAACCGTAGCGGATCCCTGTTGAAGATGTTTCCCTGCTCGTAGGGGGAGATGTGCATCCCGCGCACAAAAAGCTCTCCGTCTTTGAATTCGCAGTAGCTGTCCTTTAGGTTGACCTTTCCCTGCCGAATGGATTTGATCTCGGTGCCGTAAAGCACCAGGCCCGCCTCGTAGGTGGAAAGGACAAAATAGTCGAAGGTCGCTTTTTTGTTTTTGGCTATATATTTTCTATCGTCTTGCTTCACGGCAACCTCCTTATAAAAATTATATATGCAAATATAATAACACATTCACGAAAAAAGTAAAGGATTTTGTGAAATTTTTATTTGCCAAATTTCGCGGTTTGGTGTATAATTAAACCGTAGTTGTCCATTGTTTTTGCATTTAGGTAGGAAGGTAAGGTATTATATGTTTAAGGTCGGTGATCGGGTCGTATACCCGATGCACGGAGCAGGATTTATTGAGGGGACCGTCCAGCAGACGATAGGCGGTCAGCTCAAGGATTATTATGATATTCGCATCCACGGTGGAAATATCCGGTTGAAATTGCCGGTCCAGAATGTGGGTGTCATTCGTCTGCGCGAGGTAATGAGTGAAAGCGAAGCGCAGGAGGTTTTGGCCTATTTTAAGGAGCTCGAGATCGATCAAAGCGTGCCCTGGGGCAAGCGGTATAAAGAAAATGTTGAGCATCTTAAGACCGGCGACCCCAAAGAGGTGGTCGGAGTGGTCAAAGCGCTGATGCTGCGGGATAAAGCGGTGGGGCTTTCCACCGGTGACCGCCAGGTGATGGTGCTTTCCAAGAATATCCTTTGTTCTGAGCTTTCACTGGCGTTGGATCAAGAAATGGATTCCTTGCTGAAGGCTTTGCAGGGTATCATAGATGAAACGATAGGCTGAAATTGATATTTCAGCCTATTTTTGCAGGAGGATAAAAGCATGGCAGAATTCAAAACGGCGGCAATTCTCGCCTGTGCCGGCAGCGGTAGCAGAATGCGTGGCGCCTGTGAAAACAAACTGCTGATCAGCGACGGTACGGTTCCGGTGGTTGCGTATGCGATAAAGGCTTATCATGAAACGCCGGGTATTGATCTGATCGTTGTTGCTACACAAAAAGAACTGTTTCCTGTGTTTAGTGATCTAAAAGAAAAATACGGCTTTCACAACATGAAGCTGGTGGAGGGCGGTGCAACCCGTTCGGAGTCGGTATTAAACGCCGCTCGTGCGGTGCCGGATGAATACGGTTACTTGGCGATTGCCGACGGCGCCCGTCCTCTGATCCGCCCGCAGGAGATTCGTGCCACTTTAGAAGCGGCATGGCAGCATGGCGCCGCCGCTTTGGGGGTTCATTTGACCGATACCGTGAAAGAGGTGTCGGATACCCGGATCGTCCGTACGGTTCCCCGGGAAGTTTTGGTCGGGATCCAGACTCCGCAGGTGTTTCCACGTTCCGAGTACCTGGAACTGGCTACCAAGGCTTTGGCATCCGGCGAAAGCTTTACCGACGATGCGTCGATTTATGAGTATTACGGAAAGTCTGTCGCCTTTGTGGAGGGACGCAGAGATAATATGAAGATCACCCTGCCCGAGGATATTGCGATGCTTCGGGCGTTGATGGAGGCAAGAAAATGCGAATAGGTCACGGTTATGATGTTCACCGCCTGGTAGAAGAGCGTAAGCTGATCCTGGGCGGTGTGGAGATTCCTTTTGAAAAAGGTCTTTTGGGCCATTCTGATGCAGACGTGCTGACTCACGCGCTGATGGATGCCTTGCTGGGCGCCGCAGGGCAGGGGGATATCGGCAAGCATTTTCCCGATACCGATCCGCAGTATAAGGGTATCAGCAGTATTGAATTGCTGCGCCACGTTTGCAAACTCCTGAAAGAAAAAGGTTTTTCTCTTGGGAATGCAGATATAACGCTGATCGCCCAGCGTCCCAAGGTGGGCCCCTTTATTCCCGCGATGCGCGAAACCCTTTCCACAGTATTGGAATGCCCGGTGGACCACCTGAATATTAAGGCTACCACCGAAGAAAAACTCGGCTTTACGGGGGAGGGCACCGGTATGGCTTGCCATGCGGTCTGCCTGCTGGAAGAGCATGGTTAAACGAAAAACAGCAGATTTTAACTCCTTTGTCTGCTTTGATTTTGAAACCACCGGACTGCAGAAGGATGCCCGGATCATCGAGATCGGCGCGGTCAAGGTCAAAGAGGGTTATCTGGTATCCCGTTATTCCACCCTGGTGGATCCCGGTGTGACGCTGGAGCCCTTGATCACCAAGATCACCGGCATCACCGACGAGATGTTGAACGGCAAGCCTACCATCGAGCAGCTGATCCCGTCGTTTTATGACTTTACCGAGGGGTTGCCGCTGGTGGCTCATAATGCACCCTTCGACTGCCGCTTTTTGGAACGGGATGCATTGGCCTGCGGTTATCATTTCGATCACGATGTGTTCGATACTCTGTGCTATGCCCGCAAGGTCCTGCCGGATCAGCCATCCTATAAACTGGGTGTGTTGACTGCGCTTCTTGGGATCCCCTTGAACAATGCGCACCGGGCGTGGTGTGATGCCGAGGCTACCGCTCGCTTGTATATGTATTTAAAAATGAAACAAGACAACGGCTTGAAGGATTGAATTGCAGTATGATTTAAGAAATAGGAGGTATGAACCGTGTTTGTGTTACCTAAATTGGGAAAAGAAGCAATTGCGTTTTCTCATTTTCCTACTCGTCATCAGGCGTTTATTTTCAGAGCATACGAATATATAACGCCGGCTAAAATTGCCGAAGTTCTTAAAACGACAGAAGAAAACGTCCGCAATGCCGCCGCCGAGATGGGGCTGCCGGAATATGAGCCCGGTAGTATCTGGTTAAAGCAAGGGTACATTACCATCATCCGTCGGATGTGGCATATTTTGCCCTATGAACAGCTTTTGGAATTGCTGGATATGGATGCCGGGACCTTGGCGATCACCCTGCGGGAGGACGATTTTTTAGATATCAAGCTGCAGGATAAACCGGTCTGCGAGCCGGTTTACTGGCAGGAACTGACCGAGGAGCAAAGGGCGCAGACCGCCGAGATCAAAAAGGTGATGGAAACCGTTGACCTTATCGGTGTCGCACCCTTTGATTTCAAATACGAGGTCCCCGAGATCCAATTCGAAGGGGAAGAGGTCTTTAAAACCCGTATGATCTATGCCTTTTCGGGACTTTATCTTCATGCCTTTGACGTAGACAGCCGTGAGTTTTGCCCCGATGAACAGCTTGAAGCCTACAGCAAGCTGGGTATTACCGGGATCTGGACACAAGGCGTTTTATCACAATTGACCGAGTTTCCCTTTGATCCCTCGTTGTCTAAGGGCTATGAAAAGCGACAGGAGCGGATGCGGGATTTTGTGGACCGTTTGGAAAAATTCGGCCTAAAGCTGTATTTGTATATCAATGAGCCCCGCTGTATGCCGCCGGAATTCTTTGAGAAACATCCTCATATCCGTGGTTATAAGCGTAGTGAAGAAAAATATTGTATGTGTACCTCCGCTCCCGAGGTACGGGAATATCTGAAGAATAACGTTGAGGCGCTTTGCAGAGCCGTTCCTAAATTGGGCGGTCTTTTTACGATTACTCGTTCTGAAAACGCAACCAACTGTTATTCTCACTCCGGTAACCATAAGCGTGAATGTACTTGCCCTCGTTGCAGTAAAAGAACGGCCGGTGAAGTGATCGGTGAGGTGATCGGCTGTTTTGCAGAAGGTGCTCACCGCGTAAACCCCGATATTAAAGTGATGGCTTGGAGCTGGGCCTGGGGCGCACAGAGTGAGGATATTATCCGCCATCTGCCCAAGGACGTGATCTTCTTCAGCCAGAGTGAGATGCATATGCCCTTCAATATCGGCGGAGTAGAAGGTGAGGTCCACGACTATTCCATGAGCATCGTCGGTCCCGGTGAGGCGGCTAAGCAAGAGTGGAAATGGGCCAAGGAATGTGGGCTGGAGATCGGCGCTAAGGTGCAGGTCAATACTACTTGGGAATGCTCCACCGTCCCTGCGTTGCCGGTCTTTCCCTCCATTGAAAAGCAGATACGTGATCTGCGTGATGAAGGTGTTGAGCATTTGCTTTTGAGCTGGACCTTGGGCGGTTACCCTTGTACTAATATTGCCCATGCGGCCAAATACTTTTACGAAAAGGCTACGCTCCCCGAAGAAAGCGTGGCGTTGAAGGAAGCTGCAGAGCTCTTTGTGAAAGCTTTTAAGGAGTTTCCGTTCAGTATCGGAGTTCTTTACCGTGGTCCCCAGAATGCCGGCCCGTCCACACTGCTTTTTGAGAAACCCACCGGCTATCATTCAACCATGACCTGCTTTGCTTATGACGATCTGGAAAGCTGGCGCTCGATCTATCCGATCGACGTGTTAGAGGATCAGTTCGCTAAACTTTGCACCGGTTGGGAAGAAGGCTTAAAACTGCTGGAAAACGAACCGGAATTCGAGCCGGTGGTTATGGCCAAGGCCGGTTATGCGCTGTTTAAATCCAGCTTGAATCAGATCCGCTTCTACCGTGCCCGCAACGCCGGCGACCGTAAGGCCGCCCTTGCCGCCGCCAAGGAAGAGCTGAAGACCACCCGGCTGATGCTGGAGCTGATGAACAAAAACGCATCCATCGGTTTTGAGGCTGCAAACCATTATTATTTCTCAAAGGGCCAGTTGGCTGAAAAGATCGTGAATTGCCACGATATCATTAAAAAATTCCAATAAAAAAGTGCTCCCCGTTCAGTGGGGAGCACTTTTAAATTATAATTCGCAATTGTTTACGGTTCTGGGGAAGGGGATCAC
>CAYLIT010000109.1:0-5978 GCA_964383835.1 uncultured Eubacteriales bacterium | reverse complement strand
AATCTGCACAGTTCATCAACGAGCTGCGCCGTATCCGCAAGGATTTTCAGGGGCGTCCTACTCCCGTCTATCATTGCGAGCGGCTTTCCAAGCTGTTCGGCAACTGCCAGATCTACGTCAAGCGTGAGGATCTGAACCACACCGGCGCCCACAAGCTCAATCACTGCATGGGCGAAGGTCTGCTGGCAAAATATATGGGCAAGAAAAAGCTGATCGCCGAAACCGGTGCCGGTCAGCACGGCGTGGCTTTGGCTACCGCCGCCGCTTATTTCGGTTTGGAATGTGACATCTACATGGGTGAGGTGGATATCGAAAAACAAAAGCCCAACGTCATCCGCATGAAGATGCTGGGCACCAACGTTATTCCTGTCACCAAGGGTCTTAAAACCTTGAAGGAAGCGGTAGATGCAGCATTTGAAGCCTATATGAACGAATACGAGGATGCCATCTACTGCATCGGCTCCTGCCTGGGCCCCCATCCTTTCCCCATGATGGTACGGGATTTCCAGTCTGTCATCGGCATTGAAGCCCGTGAGCAGTTCCTGGAGATGACCGGTCACTTCCCTGATGCTATCACCGCTTGTGTGGGCGGCGGTTCTAACTCCCTTGGTATGTTTACCCCGTTCTTAGCAGATCCTGTTGAGATCTACGGTGTTGAGCCTCTCGGCAAGGGTCCCAACGTGGGCGATCATGCGGCAACCATGAAATTCGGTACCAAAGGTCGTTTGCACGGCTTCGACAGTTATCTTCTGCAGGATGAAAACGGCGAGCCTCTCCCCGTTTACTCCATCGCCAGCGGTCTGGATTATCCCGGTGTAGGTCCCGAGCACGCATTCCTGCGGGATCAGGGCAGAGTTCACTACGAAACCGTTACCGACGAAGAGGCGATGGAAGCCTTCTTCCTCCTTTGCCGCTACGAGGGCATCATCCCCGCCATCGAAAGCTCTCATGCTCTGGCTTATGCCATCCGCTATGCCAAGGAGCATAAGTCCGGCTCTATTTTGGTCTGCCTTTCCGGCCGTGGCGATAAGGATATCGATTACGTTTACGAAAACTACGGTTGCGGTGAGAAATTCTTTAAATAATTTAAACCCATGGTGTAATTTTACACCATGGGTTTTTCCTATAATATCTTGAAAGCACGCGGAATTCATGCTATAATGGCGTAGTAAATTTCTGAATTCCAAAGAAAGGAAATTGCTATGTATCATATCAAAAAAATGCGGGCAGATCACGTCATCGATCACGCTGCAGAGGAATTGAAAAAATATCTTCGGATGATGATGCCGGACGGTGGTGACGTAGCCATCTGCTACGAGCCGGGTGCCACCGACGGCTTCCGTCTGGGTCTTTTAGAGGACTTTGGCATCGGGAGCGAAGCCGAAGATCCCCGCCTGGACGACGTGATCCACGTGGACACCGATGAAGTGGGCGGCATTCTGGCCGGTTCCAACTCCCGTAGCGTGCTGTATGCCGTTTACCGGATGCTCCGTGAAAACGGTTGCCGCTGGCTGTACCCCGGCGTGGACGGCGATTATATTCCCATGAAGGAGATCGAGCCCGTCAAGTATCATAAAATGGCAGACCACCGCTTCCGTGGGTTCTGCAACGAGGGTACCGAATCTCAGCCGGTGATGCTGGAGGTGGCAGACTACTACGCCAAGCTGGAGATGAACGTCTATATGCTGGAATTCTTCATCCCCGCCTCCTATTACGACCGCCATTATAATCACACCTTCAACGAACAGAACCGCAAGCCGGAGCCGGTACCCCGCTCTCAGATTTTGCAATGGAAGCGGCAATGTGAGTCGGAGATCTCCAAGCGGGGACTGATGTTCCACGATATCGGTCACGGTTGGACCGCCAAGCCCTTTGGCATCTACGATCTGCCCTCCAATACCGACGTCAACACCCTGCCCCCCGAAACCGTTGATTGCCTGGCGCTTCTGAACGGCAAGCGGGATTTCTTTGAGGGAGAGTCCTGGAAGACCAATCTTTGCATGTCCAAGTCCCACGTCCGTACCCGTATGGCCGAGGCGGTGGCGGATTATGCCGAAACCCACAGTAATTCCGATTACCTCCACGTATGGCTGTCGGATGGCTCCCATAACCATTGCGAGTGTGCGGATTGCCGTAAAAAGCACCCCTCTGATTGGTACGTGATGATGCTGAACGAGCTGGACGAGATCCTTACCGCCCGCAAGCTGCAGACCCGCATCGTCTTTATCGCCTACGTGGATACCCTTTGGGGCGCCGAAACCGAGGTCATCAAGAACCCCGAGCGGTTCTCACTGCTTTATGCGCCGGTCACCCGTTCCTACACCGCAAGTCTGAATGAAAACAGCGTGATCCCCCAGCCGCCCGTCTTTGAGCATAACGCCTGGAAGGCACCTCGGAGCGCAGAGGAAAACCTTGCTATTATGCACACCTGGAAAAGAGCCTTCCAAGGGCCCGTCTTTTCTTATGAATATCATTTCTGGCGGCATCAATATTTAGATCCCGGCGGCATGGCCATCGCCCGCCGTCTTTATGAGGACGTACGTGGATTACGCTACGGCGGCATCGACGGCTACGTGGAGGATGGCTCCCAGCGGAGCGGCTTCCCCAACGCCTTCCCGGTCTACATTTATGCCGAGACCCTGATGAACCGTGATTGCGATTACGAAGCGGTCAAGGCCGACTATTTCTCTCATATCTACGGCGAGGATTGGAAAGAAGCCGTGGATCTCTTACAACAGATGACCGATGCCTTTGACTTTGCCTATATGCAGGGTGATAAGCCCATGGAGGGCGGTCTGTACCCCCACCATAACCCCGCCATGGTAGAAAGCTTCAACAAGGTTTTTGCCATTGCCCAAAAGGAGCGGGAGCTTTCGGAAAAGCACAGCGTGATGCCCACCCGTCCGCAGACTATTTCCTGGCGGTTGCTGGATTTCCACGCCGAATTCTGCGAGGAGTTTGCAAAATTCTTTATCGAGATCTGCCAAGCCAACGTGCAAGAGGGTATCAAGATCATGGAAACCTTCTGCCCGCAGCTCGGCAAACGTGAAATGGAATTTGAGCGCTATTACGATCATTGTTTGGCCTGCCGTAGCCTGGAGCGTCTGCTCCGCGCCCCCAAAAAGGCCGTTATTTTGGAGTAAGAATTATGATCCATCAAGAAATCAATCAAAAGATCACCGTCTGGCTGAACGAACACCGTGCGGCACTGATCGAACAATGGATGGAGCTTTGCCGTATCCCCTCTGTACGGGGTGCGGCAGAGCCGGGTGCTCCCTTTGGGAAGGGCAGTGCCGAGGCTCTTGCGGCTTCTGCCAAGCTGTTTGAAGCTTACGGCTTTGAAACCCGCCTGGAAAACGAGAGCGGTTACGCCATCTCCTCTTATGGAGAGGGTGAAAAGACCATCGGTATTTTTGCTCACAGCGACGTGGTACCCGTGGGGGACGATTGGACGGTGACCCAACCCTTTGAGCCGAAGCTGATAGACGGCGTTCTGTACGGTCGGGGCAGCGGCGACAATAAGAGCGGCATCATTGAAGCCCTCTGCGCCCTTGCCATCATCCGTGATCTTAAAATTCCATTCAAAAGCCGTCTTTGGGCGGTGGTCGGCTCTGCCGAAGAGTCCGGCATGGAGGATCTGTACGCCTTTACCGAAAAGGAGCCGATGCCCGAGCTTTCCATCTCCCCTGATGCTGCATTTCCCTGTGCCGTGGGCGAAAAGGGGATCTATCGGGCGTGGGTACGAAGCGGCGAAAAGCTTACCGCCGTTAAAAATTTCTTCGGCGGTGAGGCGATGAACGTGGTGCTGGGAAAAGCCACCGTTCTGTTGCAAAACACCCCCGCTCTCAAAGCAGAACTGCAAGAAAAAATTGCCGACAATGAAGCCTTCACCCTCACCGATGAGGGCGATCTGCTTCGCCTGTTGGTGCTGGGTCGCTCTGCTCATGCGGCCGCCGCAGGCCGTGGTGTCAGTGCCACCTTTTTGGCCGCAGAGCTTTTGGCAGATTGCAAAGCTCTGCCCCGAACCGACCGCACCGTCCTTCAAGCGGCCGCCGAGCGCCTTTGCTCCCCCTATGCAGAAGGGATGGGGCTGGCTCATGAGGATCCCGTATTCGGCAAGCTGACTGCCGCCAACGGCATGGTTAAAATGGAGGACGGACACCTCTGCATCAGCTTTGACTTCCGCTACGGCATCGCTCTCCCGCCCAAGGAATTAGAGGAGCGGTTTGAAAAGAGCTGGAAGGCCGCCGGATGGGGCATCGAAGATGGGGTCAATCGCCCCGGCTTCAACAACGACCCCGAAAGCCCCTTCCCTACCATTTTCACCGAAACCTATAACGCCCTCACCGGCAAGGAGCGCCAGCCGGTACGTCTTTCCGGCGGTACCTATTGCCGTTGTCTGAAAAACGCCTTCTCCGTAGGCGACCGGGCCTTCGATCCCGACTCCACCGTCACTGCGCCGGAATTGCCGGAAGGGCACGGCGGCGCCCATCAGCCGGACGAATACGTCATCGTGGATCAAGTCTTTCACGCCGCACGTATTTTAGTCCATAGCCTTTTGGCTTGTGATGAAGAGTTAAATCATGAATAGATAAACGGACTTGGAATTTTAAAATTCCAAGTCCGTTTATTTATATTACAAACAATTTTAACCTTTTCTATTAGGGGATAGAAAAATTGTTCAGAACCTTCAAATCGAGGCCGCAGGCGAACCCGAAGGCGTATGCGATACGCCGAGCGGATCGAATTGAAGGTTATGGGCGATTTTTACATCCCCTCGGAAAAAGCCCGAGGAGAAATACCGTACTCTGCCTTAAAGGCACGAAAAAAGCTGGTATAGTCCTTGAAGCCACAACGGATATAGACCTCACCCGGGGTATCCCCCTCGCTCAATAACTGCTTGGCGGCGGTCAGCCGCTTGAGCATGATATAGCGGTACACCCCCGTGCCGATGGCACGGCTGAACTCGTGGGACAGATGGTATTTACTGACGAAAAAGCGCTTGGCCAACCCCTCCAGCGAGAGGTTTTCACTGTAGTGCTCGTTGATATAGTCTAACAGCCCTGCCACCAGAGAGGGGGCCTCCTGCTCGCCCTCGGCACGGTTGCCGGCGTGGAGCGCTAAGCGATTCAGCTCCACCATGATCTGCATAAACAATCCCTCGGCATAAAGGATTGAGCCGTGCTCGTTTCCGTAGCACTCCCGCACCAGCCTGCCCAAAAGCTCGGTCATCTCTACCCGCTGAACCGAAGAGGGCAGATGCAACAGCCGGATACGCTCCTGCTCAAAGCAACGGGACAAAGCGTTTTCGCCGCCTGCAATTTTTTCCAGATACGCACGATCCACCCAAAGGATGATCCGCTCGTAATCGGGGCTGTCCGAAGCGATGATGGGCTGATGCAATACCATGGGATTGATCAGCAAAATATCCCCCGGCTTGAGGTGATAGATCTGACCCTCTGCCCGGTAGGTGACCTTACCGCCCAGAAAGAAAAATACCTCGTAAAAATCGTGGTGATGAACCGTTACCTCCTCGGGAGTCATCTGATTATAATGAAAGATCTCAAAGTTCTGATTGCGCATGGTTTGGCGCACTTCAAACCGCTGTACCCGCTCTCGCATACCCTCACCGCCTTTGTTTTAAGGATACCGCAAGTTTTGCAATGTGTCAAGCAATTTACACAATATTCATTGTAAAAAAATCGTGATATACTTAAATTATCTATAAAATAATATAATAGGAAAGGAGCGAAAACCCTTGAAACCTTTTATGGACAAAGATTTTCTGCTGACTACCGAAACCGCAAAAAAACTCTATCACGACTATGCGGCTGATTGCCCCATCGTGGACTATCACTGCCACGTCAGCCCCAAGGAGATGTATGAAGACCGGCATTTTGCCAACATCACCGAGGTATGGCTGGGCGGCGACCACTATAAGTGGCGTATCATGCGCTCCAACGGCGTGGACGAGTATT
>CAYLIT010000108.1:0-6026 GCA_964383835.1 uncultured Eubacteriales bacterium | reverse complement strand
CACACAGCTACAGCCGATCATATTATAAAAAGTGCTGTTGGGTTTACCCAACAGCACTTTTTAAATTGGCTTCAGCCGCTCTGTATTCTTATTTTTCTGCGGTCGGGGACTTTTTTGACAGTCTCTTATGCGTTTTTCTTTTTATAGGGGATCGAAACGATCACGCCCAATACCATCAATCCGAACCAGATGATGACCAGCCAGCCCCAGCCGATGCTTGAGACGGCGTTGGCGAAGATGGTAGAGGAGGCAGCGGCGGCCATATAGCTCATGAAGTCCAAAAAGCCGGTGGCACCGGATACCATTCCCGTATCCCGAAGGCTGGGGCAGTAGCGGGCCCACAGCATCGCCGAGGCGCTGTCACCGCCCAGGATGGCCAGCACCATAAACACGATATTCAGATAGGGTTCCTTGACCAAAAAGGCCAACAGGAAAAACAGCGCCGCCGCCGCAAAGGACACCATATTGGTGCGGTCGATATTCCTCCCCAGTTGTTCATACAGAAAGACCGCCACAAAGGTCGCTGTAGAGATCACAAAGGTGGCAACGGTAAAGATCAATGCCGCCTTTTCGGCGGAAAAGCCTAAATGCTGCGAGATATAAGTAGGGAGCCAAAAGACCACGGTAGTACGTACCACACCGGTCAAAATGGCAATCAGGGTATATTTGACGATCTGACGCTTCAGCAACAGCTTGATGCCGCCGCCCTTACCCTTGGGGGGCTGATACATACCGTAGGCGATGACACCCTTTTTTTCAAAGAGCAGGAAAACGCCAAAGGTCACAAGCCCCATCACGATCAACATGGCACTGCTGACACCGAAAACGCCCTGCCATGCCAGGAACGCCGCCAGCATCCCCGCCATGGGGGAACCGAGGAAGGAAGCGAAGGTATAGCCAAGACTGCAACGGGGGGCATAGATGGGATCCACGTTTTCGGCCACCACCTTGGTCATGGGGCCGTAGATCATCGCCAAAAAGAAGCCGCTCATGGCATAGGCCACGTAGGTGGCGAGCAGATTGCCGCTGAGCATGGGGAACAGCAGGTTACAGATGCCTGCCAGCACCAGCCCGAAGCTTATCATATATTTTGCTTTGATCTTATCACCGATGACGCCGTTGATGAGCTGACCCACCGCATAAAAAATAAAATACAACGAAGAAAGGGTACCGATGCTCTCGTTGGTGAAGGCACCGCCCTCGATCATCTGCGGCGTAACGGCACTCAACACGTTGCGGGCGATATATACTGCCAAATAAGAAATCGAGCAGGTACTGCCGATCATAAGGGCTTTTTTTGCTTCTGCACTAATTTTAAAGTTCATGATTTGATTCCTTTGAATTTTTTATAGGGCAAGGCCACGATGATGCCAAGCACCATCAGACCGAACCAGACGATGATCAGCCAGCTCCAACCGATATCGGAAACCGCATTGGCAAAGATGGTGGAGGATGCGGCGGCCGACATATAGCTTACAAAATCCAGAAAACCGGTAGCGGCGGACACCTTCCCCGTATCCCGCAGGCTGGGACAGTAGCGAGACCACAGCATGGAGGCGGCACAGTTGGAGGACATGATCGCCAGCACCATGAAGATGATATTGATCACCGGCTGTTTGACCAAAAATACGGTCATAAAGCAGCAGGCAGAAATAATAAAGGCCAGCAGAATGGTAAGATCCATATTCCGGTTCAGCCGCTCATAAACAAACACCGCAATAAAGGCGGTAAAGGATATGATAAAGGAGGCAACGGTAAAGATCATGGCGGCTTTTTGAGAAGAAAAGCCAAGATACTGAGAAATATACGTAGGCAACCAGAACACCACCGTTGTTCGAACCACGCCGGTGATAATGGAAATCAAGGTAAACTTGATGATCTGATGCTTGATCAACAGCTTGATACTGCCACCCTTTTCCTTGGGCGGTTGGTACTGACCGTAGGCAATAACACCTTTTCGTTCAAACAGAAGAAAAACGGTAAAGGCGATGATGCCCATGATGATCAGCATAGCACTACTGACACCGAATACACTTTGCCAGACTAAAAAAGATGCCAGCAAGCCCGCACCGGGGGTGGCAATAAAGGAGGCAAAGGTATAACCGAGACTACAGCGAGTAGCGTAGATGGGTTCCACGTTTTCTGCCACAACCTTGGTCATGGGACCGTAGATCATGGAAAGGAAAAAGCCGGTCATGGCATACGCGGTATACGCCACCGCCACAGAGCCTGCCGAAAGAGAGAATACCATGTTACAGATGCCTGCAAGAATCAGCCCGAAGCTGATCATATATTTCGCTTTGATCTTATCGCCGATGGCACCGTTGATCAGCTGACCCACCGCATAGGTGACAAAATAAACCGAGGACAACGTTCCAATGCTCTCGGTCGTGAACACGCCCCCTTCGATCATCTGCGGAGATACGGCACCCAGAATATTGCGGGCGATATACACCGCTAGATAAGAAATTGAACAGGTGCTGCCGATCATAATAGCTTTTTTGGCCTCTGCACTGATTTTAAAATTCATCTTTATTCTTGTCCCCCTACATTGTGCATCGCCAGGACCTTCTGCAGCTTGTGCAGATGCTCCCGATCCCCTGTTTCTACCCGATCACCGATATAGCTGCAAAGGGTATCCAGCAGTAAAAGCTGGGTCATACGGCTCTCTTCCCACCGCTCGTCCACCGTGGCGCCGCTATGGGCGGAAAGCAGGGTAGTGTCTGCCATCTTCGCCAAGGGCGAAAAGCGGTTGGTGGTGACGGCGATTAATTGAGCGCCGTTGGTTTTGGTGATCTCTGCCACCTCGATCAGCTCTTTGGTCAGACCCGAGCCGGAGATGGCGATGACCAGACCTTCACGATCCAGCATGGAGGCCGAAGCGGCACACATTAAGGTATCGCTCAGATAGGTGGCGGGGATGCCTAAGCGGATCAACTGAAAGCAAAAATCCCGTGCCACGATACCCGAATGGTACACACCGTAAATTTCAATTTTTTTAGCCTTCATGATCCGCCCTGCCGCCTCTTTGAGGGTGGCTTCATCGTTCAGCTCCAGGGTGTTGCGAAAGGCCGCCAGGGTGGTTTCGAGCTTACGCTCCATGACCGAGCGGATACTCTCGCCCGACTGCTCTGAATCCGCCGGACGGTACTCTGAAAGGCAGGAGGCCACCTTCAGCTTTAGGGCCGAAAAACCGCCTTCCGAGAACTTTTTGGCAAAGTTATTGATGCTCCCCTGGGAGACCCCCGCCTTTTGGGCGATCTCCTCCATGGAGCTGGCGATAAACTCTTTCGGTTGCTCCAAAACCAGGTCTGCGACCTTCTTTTCTACCCGGCTGAGATATTCATATTGGGCTCTGAGCTCTGTAAAAATGTTCAGCATAATACCTCTGACTTTTTCTCAATTTTTATTTTTGCGAAAATGAGTATAACACACACCGTAAAGAATGTCAATGCAAATGCTTGTAAAATTTTCGGTAATATGATATCCTTTTTAAAAACCATGAAAAAGGAACCAAACACCATGCTCAAAATTACTGACGTACGGGCTCTGCCCGGGGACAGCGCCTTTTTGATCGATGACGGCACCACCGCCATCCTTTACGATTCCGGCTTTGCTTTTACCGGCTACCGGGTGGCGGACAATATCAAAAAAGCCCTGGGCGACCGTCCCCTCGACTACATCTTTCTGACCCATTCCCATTACGACCACGCCTTAGGCGCAGTCTATGCCCTTAAATATTGGCCGGATGCCAAGATCGTGGCCGGGGAATATGCGGTGAAGATCTTCCAAAAGGACTCTGCCAAGAGCTTGATGCGGGAGCTGGATCGCAAGTTTGCCGCCATCTGCGGAGTTACGGAATATGAAGATCTTATCGACGATCTTAAAGTGGATATCCCGGTGCGGGACGGCGACAAAATCCGGGCGGGAACCATGGAATTCACCGTGGTGGATCTGCCGGGTCATACCCGTTGCTCCATCGCCTATTATTTGGAAAAAGAAAAGCTGCTGTTGAGCTGTGAGACCTTAGGACTTTACGACGGGTTACAAACCATTGTTCCCTCCTATCTGGTCGGATATCAAATCACCATGGATTCCATCGCCAAAGCCCAACGGTTAGAGATCGAGAATCTGCTTCTTCCCCACTTTGGACTTTTGGATCGGGAGCAGACCGCCTTCTACATGAAAAATGCCGAGATCAGTGCCCGTGAGACTGCCGAGGAAGTGGTGGCGATCCTCAAAGCCGGGGGCAGTCACAAGGATGCGTTTGAATTATTTGAAAAGAAGCTTTCAAACAGCTCCAAAATTTTTGAGGTATACCCCCGGGATGCCATGGAGCTGAACACCGGTATTACCATCAAATTATTGGAAAAAGAGTTGATCGAGCAATAAAAAATCCCGCAATGGGCGGCACGCCCAATGCGGGATTTTTTATTTATCTGCAGAAATGTTCTACGTAGTGATCCAAAGCCTCTTGGATCACCTTGACGGCGGCTTCGCGACCCTGCACTTCGCCGGATACCGTATCCTTTTCTTCCAGCGCCTTATAGACCGAGAAAAAGTGCTTCATCTCGTCGAAGATATGGGGCGGCAGATCCTTGATATCCTTATACTCGTTATAGGTGGGGTCGGCAAAGGGGATGGCGATGATCTTTTCATCCCGGCGGCCGTCATCCAGCATGCTGATATAGCCGATGGGATAGCACCGCACCAGGGTCAAGGGCTCCAGCGACTCGGAGCACAGCACAAGCACGTCCAGGGGGTCGTTATCGTCACCGTAGGAGCGAGGGATAAAACCGTAGTTTGCCGGGTAGTGGGTGGAGGTATACAGCACCCGATCCAGCATGATAAGGCCGGTTTCTTTATCTAGTTCGTATTTTTTCTTACTGCCCTTGGAGATCTCAATTACCGCCACAAAATCCTGGGGATCGATCCGTTTGGGGTCAATATCGTGCCAAATATTTCTCATTCTTACTCTCCTTTTTTGAAAAGTTCCTCGTCCAATACCAGCTCCATGATCTTCTGATAGTAGCCGGAGGGATTTTCACGGAACCGCTCTGCCACGTAGTAGGCATCCTTACGGTCGGGCACCAGCACCCGATAAGAGAGCATGACCTCGCCCCCCTCGCGGATGGTACAGGTGACGGCAAAGCCGCTTTCGGAGGGCTCGATCTCGGCATAGATCTGATCGTCCTCCTGCTTGCGGCGCAGTAGCGCCTCCAGGGCGGCAAGGGTCTTACTTTTGACGTTATGGGGCAGGCGTTGCTCGTACTCGGTCACCACCGCCAGGCCTTGCTTGGTGATATGGTAGCTGCCGGCATCCTCCAGCGAGGCGATATCGATCATACCGCTCATCAAAAGATCCTCCACTGCCTGGGCATAGTCAAAATATTCCACCAGCCCGTCGGCCATCATCACGTCGGTCAGCTGGCCTTCCTTGAGATCACAGCCGGCCTCTTTTAAAAGGCAAAGGATCAGCGCCTTCACGTCGGGTATTTCACGCAGTCCACCTAATTCAGGCATAAAAAATTCTCCTTGGTTCTATGAATTATTATCTTAATTATAACATGATTTTATCGGGAAAGCAAGAGGGGGGTTGCAAAGGCGGCGGGAATGAATTATAATAAGAAAAAGGAGATTTTGACCATGGGATTATTCAAAAAGAAAAAGGAAAACGATTATAATTTGGCGCTTTTGAAAAAGCTGGATAAGCGGGGGATCTCCTCCTTTGCCCGGCGGGATCCCAGAACCTACCAGGAGACCATTCTGGGGCGGGCGGGAGCCTTTAGCATTGCCGAGGATACCTTGATCATCTCTTGCGAGAATAAGGTGCTGTTCCGCCACCCCTTAAAGGATATCAAGGCCGGAGAGCTGATGAACCTTTCGGGCATCTGCCTGAACGTGGGCGAAGAACGCTATATTGCATATTACACCGATGGAACTTTAGGAAAGAAAAAATAAATCCCCCCGCGGGGCAATGTCATTAAGTTAAGAATGACAAAAGAAGAGTAAAAATAAAATAGACA
>CAYLIT010000107.1:0-6036 GCA_964383835.1 uncultured Eubacteriales bacterium | reverse complement strand
GCAGAAAAATAAGCAGACACAGCGGCTGAAGCCAATTTAAAAAGTCCTGTTGGGTAAACCCAACAGCACTTTTTATAATATGATCGGCTGTAGCTGTGTGCCGTCTAAGGCGGCTTTTAGGGTATCTCCCATCAATTCAAAGTGTGCCACGCAGGAACGGGGCTTACCTTCGGCATCATCCTGACCGTAGGGGATAAAGTAGTAATTTCTGAACGTCTGCAACAGGCCGATATTTTTGGCC
This sequence comes from uncultured Eubacteriales bacterium, assembly GCA_964383835.1. Lineage (GTDB taxonomy): Bacteria > Bacillota > Clostridia > Oscillospirales > QAKW01 > QAKW01. Next base: position 5,795 of record CAYLIT010000107.1, on the reverse strand, counting down.
GAACCGCTCAAGGCATCGTTGGTGGATAGACCCAAAATAACCGGCCGGTCGTTGCGCAAGGTGGATTTCGCCGCCATGGTGACGGCGGTGTCGGTCACTCCCAACGCCAGCTTCGCCAGGGTATTACCGGTGCAAGGGGCGATGATCAGCGCATCCAACAGCTTTTTAGGGCCGATGGGCTCCACCTCGGGGATGGTATGCCAAACGGGGCGGCCGCAAAGCTTTTCCAACCGTTCTTTGAAGAGTGCGGCGGTACCAAAGCGGGTGTTGCTTTCATAGACAATGGGGGACATAATGGGGTAAAGCTCGTATTGCTCGGCCAAAGGCTCCAGCGCCTCCAGCACCCGATGCAGGGTACAGAAGGAACCGGTCAGAGCAATGCCGATACGCAGTTTTTCATGCAAGGCGTTCCATCTCCTTTAAAATAAATTTACCAATGCACCGGGCGGCAGATTCGGGGGCATATTTGCCCGGCAGACCGGGTGCGGGGAGCACCGTAAGGCCAAGCCCCTCTGCAAGCTTTGGATCAAAGCCGCCGGGGGCCGAGGCCAGCTCCATTAAAAGCGCCCCCTCCGGCAATCGGCCAAGTGCATCCTCTCTCAGTACCCGGGCAGGCACCGTGTTGAAAACCAAGCGAAACCGCTGGTAGGGAATATCCTCATAAAACTGTCCCCGGGCGCCTAAGGCTTCGCACAGCGCCAACGACTCCGCCCGCCGTGCAGCTACCGTCACCCGGGCACCTAAGGCGGTCAGCCGCACCGCCAAAAGCTGCCCGATCCGTCCTGCGCCCAATACCAAAATTGGCTGATGCAACAGCGAAAAGGGGGTGTGCTCGATGGCCAACGCCAACGCCCCCTCCACCGTCAGGGCGGCATTGGCGAGAGTGACCTCCTCTGCTTCAAAGTAATCGATCCCATCGGGAAAGATTGCTTTCGGCAGCATCCCGCCAAACAGTAGTTTTCCTTTGAAATTTTCAAAGACCTCCCGTAACAGGAACGTTTCCTTGGCCAGCGGCGCATTGAGGGTCACCCCATCCCGACTGACCGGCAACGGCAAGATCAAAACGTCTGCCTCCCAATCGGGCTTTGCCGTCCCGCCCGTATAGGATAAACTGACCTCAAACCCCAAATCACTTATGTAGTCGGCGAGATAAAGCTGCCTGCCATCCCCGCCCATCAAATGGATCCTCATGGCATTCCCTCCTATGTTTTATACTATGTAAGATAAAAAAAGAGGTGATAGGATGTTCAAAAAGGCACCGACCGCAAAAACCATGATAAAATAAAGAGCAAACGGTAGATTGAACCGCTTGCTCTTTTTGTTTAATCGCTTAATTCACCGCCGCCGATCACCTTGCCGGTATAGGCGTCTATATAGAGGTACAGACTGCAAAGCGGGTCATTTTCATCGAAAAGCCGCACCGACCAAAGGATATGATGATCATCCGTATCTTTGGCGGCCCATTCTTTGGTCCAGGGCGAGGGGAGGGTGTCAGACCAAACGATGAGTTCAACGTTTTCCTCAGCTTTTGTAAAGGAACAGTCCGGCCCTTGATACTTATATTGCTCCTTTTGCGCTTCTTCCAAAGCAATTTGCTTTGCTTTTTCCTTGGCAACGGCCTTTTGAAAGGTCTTTCCGCCGTCGGTGGTGATGGAAAGACTTTCTACGGTGACTGTTTCTTGATAACCGAACTGAACGTCCAGCCAATAAATGCCGTCTTTCTCCTTGGGGTATTCCGGCTCCGGCTTGCGTTGATTCATATATATGTAACCGCTGTTCTCACCTCGGTCAGAGAACTCCTCCGGAAGCTCATCCGGGGCGATGGGTTCTTTGAAATACGAAAGGTAACGCAGCAGGCGGTAAAGTCGGGTATCTTCCCCGAAATTAAAGATAAGATCATATTCATACTGCTCATCGTAGCGGCTTGAACCCACGTTATTGTGATCCAAAACCACATAGCGATGGCCGGAGGTGAGCATGGTTTCAGCAGAATCCGGGCTGAAGCAGTAAAGATTATGATCAGCCAGAGCGGAATAATACATCCGATCCTCGATTACCTGTAACAGATGCTCATAATCGGTATCCTGCGGTTCGAAAAGGTAGAAAAAATCTTCGTCTGCCGGCTTGAACCAAATGCGGTCAGGTGCCTTACGATACATGGCCGGGAATTGAGAAAATTCTTTATACGCGGTATATCCCGCTTCATCCTCATCAATCTGCGCTTTCATGGCGGCGAGCTCTTCTTGATTGGGCATCATCCTTTTTGCGGTGTTTTCTGTACCGTCAAAGGTGCGGCCAAGCCAAAAGCCCAGCGCTAAGAGCGCCAAAGCGATGATGACCGTCATAGAGATGGAGATCCATTTATTCCTGAACACTTTCAAACCTCTTCCGATCCTTCTCGATCTGCTTTTGGTACCGATCCTCTTCCGAGTAGATACAGCCGCAGTATTTCTGCATATACATTCCAAGTTCCCTGGCCTCGGCTTGCCCTTCCCGGAATTTGGGGGAGAAATCGTAGGGCAAGAATTCCACTCCGTATTTTTCTCCCGCTTTTTTACCGATTGTAAAGATCAGCTCGTGATCCTGATAGGGGGAAACGGTCAGGGTGGTGGCAAAGGCGGCAAAGCCTTGTTCCTTGGCGGTCTTGGCCGCCTCATCAAACCGTACCGCATAGCAGTAGCCACACCGTTTTTCGATATTGCCGCTGACCGCTTGGGTGAACTTTTTGAGTCCGTATTCGTCCTTGACGATCAGCGCAAGATCGATGGAATCGGCATACTCGATGAGGGTATCCCGTCGGGCCTTATACTCCTGATAGGGGTGGATATTGGGGTTATACCAAAAGCCGGTGGGCTCGATGCCCTCTTCACGTAGCTGCTTGATGCAGGCCACCGAGCAGGGAGCACAGCAAATGTGCAGTAAAATCTTATCCATATTATTTCACAATCTCTGCCTTGCAAAGGGCAATGGCGGCCTCTGCTGTCGCATCTTCTACCAGCTTGACCGACTGCAGCACCTTTGCGGGGTCGGTGATCAGCTCGATCTGATAAAGACAGACGTTTTCACCCTCGGCGGTCTTGGAATGAACGCCCTGGCAGTAGTAAACGGTCATGTAACCGGTGTGACGGTACATTTGCTGGGGTTGGGGCTGATGTTGGCGGCGGTTCCAATGGGCAATGTTGTTGCCGTTTTGCAGGACGTGCCGCTCCTCGGTACCGTCTGCATAGGTGAGGATATATTCACCCACCTTGGCGCCGGGGATCCAGGGCTCCTTGGGGAGCTTGCGTAAAAGGGTATGCTGTAAGAGCACGCTCTCCACCTTTTCACCGACGGCAACCTCCTTTTCGGGAGCGGCGGTAAAGGGCTGTTCCAAAAGGGTCGTGACGGTAGCTCCCTTCTTGCGGGAGGGGAAGCGGATACCCTCGAGCTTTTCACGCAGAGTGGGCATCAGCTTAGAGATCATCATGTCGTAAACGTGGGTATATTCGGGGCGATAATCGTCGGACATCAGCATCTGGGCCGTCATGTAGTAATCAAAGAACTTACCCTCCTGTGCCTGGCTTTCGGGATTGACCCGAACCCAAGCGGAGATCTGACCGCCTACCATGCCTTCCTTGCGGCTGCGGGTGCAGTAGCGGGGATAATGGCTGGAATAGAGGTTGCCCATGGCCACCTTAAAGCCGTGACCCAAAAGGTGATCCTCGATATCGTCCTTCAGATGGAAGTACCATACAAAGTCCAGCATGACGATATCCTTGGGGATCATGTCAATAGCGGGCGGGGTCTGGTACTTGCGTTTGGAACCAAGCTGCAGCATATCCGCCCAGATCATCATCTTGAGACCCTTTTTCTTAAGGTAATCGTAGATTTTGTTAATGTCGTATGCAAACAGGTCGGCGGCATTTTTGTGCTTGCAGACCTTGCAAACACCGATCTCGTATACCTCGTCGTGGCCCATGTGCACGTATTCCTTGGGCTCAAATACTTCGACGATCTCATCGATCAGATCGAACAGAATCTCGTAGGATTTTTCGTTGGAGGGACAGTAGCAATGCTTATAGAAGGTTGCGGGGCGGGCGTCCTCTGCACGGGTATCCTTGACCTCGCTGTCCTCCTGCTCGGGGACCTCGGCGATCTCGGGGTAGGCAATGGTCATAAACTGTACGTGACCCAAACTCTGGATCTCGGGAATGACCTCAATGCCGTAGCCCTTGATGTATTGAATCAAATCCTTCAAAACGGCCTTATCCACTGCCTTGCCCTCGGCAACCGAGCCGTGGGGGAAGGGCGGCCATACGCCGTCCTTACCCTTTTGTACCGCCTCATCCGTTTTTTCGCTGATGAGGGGGTGGGAGTCAAACTTCATACCGCCGGCCACTTCCATGATGATGGAGTTGTAGCCCATGGGGGAGAAGAGGTATTTGACCATCCGCTTGGCAAAATCCATGTAGTCTACACCGGGAACGTAAAGATGCACGCCACGGAAGGGATGACGGGGATCGTCCTTGATCTCGCAGGCAGAGATTTCGCCGTCCTCGATCAGCTTGATGAGGGTCTCCACCGCCATGATAAAGCCTCGCTCGTCCGAAGCGGCAAGGGCGGCGCCCTGCTCCGTCACCTTGAGGGTAAAGCCGTTCATGGGAAGGGATTGATCGGCGGTAAAGACGATCTCGCCCTTGGCGGCCTTGGTTAAAACGATACCGGTTTCCTCTTCATATTTTTCTGCAAGAATACGCTCGGCCTTTTCGCTGAGCGGGCTTTCAGAGCAAAAGCTCTTGAAATTGGAAGCGGGGAAGGCTTTGCCTTCCCATTTTTGCGTGTCGGGGGTGGGGAAGATTTCTTTTCCTTCCGCAACAGCGCCGTAAAGGGTGATCTCTTCGATGACGATATCCGCCAGATCCCCCTCCATCCGCAGGGTCAGCTCCCGGCAGGAAGCGGCGGCCTCTAAGGTGATCTCACGATCGGCGATGAACTTGCCGCTCTCGGCGGTGTGGCGGGCCAAAGCCCCCTCGCCCAACAGGGTCACGTTCGTCAGCACCGTTTCTTCGCCAAAGCGCACCACCGCCCGATCCAAAAAGGCCTCTTGGGGCAGGGCGATACGCAGATCCAGACCCATATTCCAGACCTTGCCCCATTCTATCCGCAGGGCTTCGCCGCAAAGGGGATTGCCCGCTTTAAGGGGCTCTACCTCGGCGGTGCGATCTGCCAGGGTCACCTTAAAGGTGATGGGGGAGAGTAATTCGTTTAATTTACCAATACGCATCTCTTGCATCTCCTTGTACTTGATGGTTTTATAATACTTCATTTTAAATGCAATTACAATAGAAAAAATAGTCAAAAACTATACATTTCGGCTCATTTTTTAAATATTGACAAACCAAATCTATATTGTTATAATAATTTTATTGTAAAGGCCGTGATGAAGAGGGCAGTGCTTTGGAATGCAGATCAGAGAGCAGACGTTTGGTGCGAGTCTGCAAGCGGGAAGGGGCAACAGTCTATGGCTTCGGAGCCGGGGCATTCGAGGAGCAATCGGTAGGGTGCCTCCGTAACACTGCGTTAAAGTGTTTGAGTGGCAGGGGGAATCCTTGCAACTTGAGTGGTAACGCGGAATTTTTTCGTCTCAAGGTTTTTACCTTGAGGCATTTTTATTTTCAGGAGGTTTACTATGAGTAACAATCACAAGATCGAAACCAAATGCGTGCAGGGGGGCTACACCCCGGGGAACGGCGAACCCCGCCAGGTTCCCATCATTCAAAGCACCACCTTTAAATATGCCACCAGCGAGGATATGG
>CAYLIT010000106.1:5058-6082 GCA_964383835.1 uncultured Eubacteriales bacterium | reverse complement strand
GTCCGAGCGTGTAAAGAACGGGGAATATAAGGATTTTGTTGATTTTTGTTCCCGTATGGTGGGTTATGATATCAATAACCGTGCTATCGAAAGTATGATCAAATGCGGTGTGTTCGATTGCTTTAAGTATACTCGTCGTCATCTTACGATGGTTTACGAACAACTGTTGAATAGTCTTTCTATCGAGAAAAAAAGTCAGATCGAAGGTCAGATCGGCCTGTTTTCAATGCTGGAGCAGCCGCCAGAGACCGGGGAACGGTTTTTCAAGGAACCTCAACCCGAATTTGAAAGAACGGTTAAGATGGCATTTGAAAAGGAAATGATCGGCATTCATTTGACGGATAATCCCTTTGAGCCCTATCGCCATATTTATAATCGTAAGGATATCACCTCTTTTGCATCTGCACTTTCGGATGAGATGGAGGATGGTAAAGAGATCTGGTGCTTTGCCCAGGTAGATGGCTATCGCTCGGTGAAAACAAAATCCGGGCAGGAGATGGGATATCTGGCGCTTTCAGACATTTCTGGTGCCATGGAGGGAATTATGTTTCCTAAGGTCTACGCCAAGTGGCGTACCGGGATCGTGAAAGGCTCCTTTGTCTTTTTGCGCGGTAAGGTTCAGCAGGATGAAGTTCGGGGGACAAAACTGTTGCTGGATGAGTTGCGTCGCCCTACGGAACAGGAATTACAGCAAAAAACGAAGCGGTTGTATATCAAGCTTCCCAGCCGTAACAGCAGATTGGCGGATGAGACATTGGAACTGCTTCGTTTTTATCCCGGTATTCACGAATGTATTCTGTATTTTGCAGATACTAAAAAGAGTGTATCCACGCTGAATCAGTTTGGCGTAGAGATCGGCGATGAGTTACTTGAAAAACTAAAAAAATTGCTTGGTGATGCGGAAATTGTTGTAAAATAGCATTGATTTTTTAGAAACGATGGTGTATAATTTTTATTCGATAATAACTTAAGAGGTAGATACTATGGAGTCTAAAGTAAAGAAAATTGATGTGTTAACCAGCGA
>CAYLIT010000106.1:0-5048 GCA_964383835.1 uncultured Eubacteriales bacterium | reverse complement strand
CGGTGACGCCCCCGGTATGAATGCGGCGGTTCGCGCGGTGACCCGTGTTGCGCTGGCGAGAGGGATTGAAGTCGTTGGTATTCATAGAGGCTATGCCGGCCTGATCGAAGGCGAAGTCATGGAGCTTGGATTCCGTGATGTTTCCAATATTTTGCAGTTGGGCGGTACCGCTCTTTTCTCTGCGAGAAGCAAGGAGTTTCAGACTGAAGAAGGGATGCAGAAGGCAATTGATAACTGCCATAAGTTCGGTATTGAAGGTATGGTTGTCGTGGGTGGCGATGGTTCTTTCCGTGGCGCTGCCGCTCTTTCTGCCCGTGGAATTCCCTGTATCGGTATTCCTGGTACCATTGATAACGATATCAGCTCTACCGACTATTCCATCGGCTTTGATACCTGTGTGAACTGCGTAACCGAAATGATTGACCGTATTCGCGATACCATGAGATCTCACGAGCGTTGCTCGGTTGTTGAGGTTATGGGTCGTCATGCCGGCTATATTGCTCTGCACGCCGGCATTGCAACCGGTGCCGCCTTTGTTATGGTTCCCGAAGTAGAGTGCACCAACGAGGAAGTGATCGAAAAGATTGAGCACGGCCGTGCATTGGGCAAGAGTAACTTTATCGTGATCGTTGCAGAGGGGGTTGGCCATGCCGAAGAACTTTCTCGCTATATTCAGGAGAAGACTGGAATCGTGACCCGCGCAACTATTCTTGGTCATGTTCAACGCGGCGGTTCTCCTACCGCTCGCGACCGTGTTCTTGCTAGCCAATACGGTGCTTATGCCGTTGACCTTCTGGTTGCCGGTAAGAGCAACCGAGTTGTGGGTATCCGCAAGGATGTTTTGGTAGATTATGACATTCAAGATGCGCTCTCTATGAAGAAAGAGTTCCCCATGGATCTTTATAAAATGAGCGAAATGATCTCTATCTGATGAAATTTAAAAGCGCTTTTGCAATGCAAAGGCGCTTTTTTGCTTTAAATATTGAAAAAAGTGACCGGTTATGTTAGAATAATTAAGGAAGGAGGAAATCCCTATGGAGTTTATGATTCGATCAGGATGTTATGGTAGTATAACCTATGAACCTAAAAATCAAATGCATCCCATGCATATGCATGACAATTATGAGATTTACTCTTTTTTGTTGGGCGATGCCGAATATTACGTGGAGGGAAGTCGCTATCCTCTTGAGAGCGGCGATATTATTTTGATACGCAAGAGCGAATCTCACCAATTGGTCTTAAAAAGCAACGCGCCGTATTCTCGGTGTGTTATCAATTTTGACATCCCGTTTCTTAAAAAACTTGATGCCGAGAATAATTTTATGAAAATATTTGATGATCGACCCTTGGGCAAATTCAATCATTATCCTGCATCACTTTTTCCGGATAATAATTGGCAATATTATTTGAAAAAAATTGCAGAATCATCGAACAAAGAATATCAATTTGCGTACCTGCTTCCGCTTTTGGCCGAGCTTTCGAGTTGTTATGAAATTGTTAAAAATTCTACAAATCATCTGCCGGTTAGCGATCAGATCACCTCTATTATTCGATACATCAACCAAAATCTTCAAAACGATCTGTCGCTTTCCTTATTATGCGAATATTTCTATTTGAGTAAAGCGCATCTGAATCGGATTTTCAAGCAAGCGACAGGCTCTACTGTATGGAACTATATCTTGATCAAACGTCTTATGCTTTCGCGCGAAATGTTGCTTACAGGTGCTGCTCCGACAGAGGTTTTTACTAAATGCGGCTTTCAGGATTATACCACCTTTTACCGCGCTTATAAAAAACAGTTTGGTGTGTCTCCGAAACAGGATCAAGGCTTGTGAATATCATTTTTTCGATTAAAAGGGATCCGGCTTTATCGATCCGCAAAGCGTTGATATATTCGTGAAAGCCATATTTCAGTTTATTTGAAAATATCTTCGAAACATAGCTCTGACTGACGCCAAGGGACTCTGCAACACTTTTGACTGTGGTTCTGTAAAATGCTCAGCACAATACTCGAATATCTTTCCTGTTTTATCCTCAGAAACACCTTCGGTGTATTCGAGCGGTAAAAACTCCATAAGCTCCCCCGATCACCGCATTGACATAACCTAATGTGGTTTTGATCTTCCTTTGCTCAGTCAAGATCACCACTCTTTACGGCATTGAAGCAAAAGCATTCCCGTCTGTGTAATGGCAGACGGGCTTTTTTGTTCACAAAGAATGGGTTGCGGTTTGCAACCTTTTATGTTATAATTTTTCTGTAAAATTTTGTTTATCGGTCAAGGAGTGAAAATATGAAAAAAATCCTTGGTTTTTTTAAGACCTATCTTTTTTATGTGCAGCTTTTGGCGGCGGTGACGATTGCCTCTGCATTTATTCCGGCTCTGAATCCTATTGTTGCTTATGGGGAAGAGAATACTCATATGCTGTTTTCTATCTTTATGGACCTCGGTGGCATTGAAAAGTATTTCGAAAGCGTTTTGAGCTCTTTCAGCTTGTTTGGAACGGTTTTGTATGTTGTCATGCTGTTGTTTTATGTTGGGATGGTATGCTATGTTTGCGGATTGATTCTCACATTGGCGAAGGTTCAGGGTGGCAAGCGTTCCATCTTTACCGGTTCGCTCATCTTTTTGTTGATCTATCTCGTTTTATTTGTGGTTTACTTTGGGATTAACCGTGAACTCTATTTCAACGGCAGTGAATTGATCGCTACGCAATTGGACGTGTGGTTTAAAATTCCTCATGGTATTTACTATCACTTCGCTCTCGCTTTGGCCGTGACGGTGCTTTCTATTTTGGGAAGCGGCATTGATTTCAAGGCATTGTGGTATGGAATGCGGTTGAACTGGGTGCATCGATTTGATGGCGGTGTCCATCCTACTCCTCACAAGAACACTCGCTCCAAGCCAATTGAAACCTTACCCCCGCAAAAAGAAATGATCTATCCGTTGCTTCAGCATATCGGCGCGATCTGTGAGCCTTGTGTGAAGGTGGGGGATTATGTACGGATCGGTCAAAAGATCGCCGATAGCGAGGCGGCAGTATCTGCACCGATCCACGCCTCTGTTTCGGGTACGGTGATTAAAATATGCGATTGGGATCATCCCACCGGCACCCGGATTCCGGCTATTGTTGTAGAAAACGATTTTGAAGATAACCGCGCCGAATGTTTCCACGAGGCATGCCCGGATTATGAAACCAAGACTCCCGAGGAATTGATTGCAATCATTCGTGAGGCCGGAATCGTGGGTATGGGCGGCGCTGGATTTCCGACCCATGTAAAGCTTTCTTCGGCCCTTGGTCGTATTCACACTATCGTTATCAACGCTGCTGAGTGTGAACCGTATCTTTCCAGCGACCACCGTGTGATTCTGGAATCAATCGATGATCTGATGGGTGGTATCAAGCTGGTGCAATATATGATGGGCACAGAATTGGTGTTTATTGGTATCGAAAACAACAAACCGGACGCAATTTCTTTGCTTCATAAACGGATGGGGCGGTACCGTAACCGCGTTGTAATTCTCAAGACTAAATATCCTCAGGGCGGCGAAAAACAGTTGATCCGCGCAGTTACAGGTCGCGTGGTGCCTTCCGGTAAGACGCCGGCGGACATCGGCTGCTTGGTATTGAATGTCGATACGGTGATCGCGATTTATCGCGCGGTTGTGAACGGTGCTCCTCTGATGAGGCGGATCGTTACCGTTGCTGGTCATGGCGTGGAGCGTACCGGTAATGTGAATGTGCGGATCGGTACGCCGTTTTCTGCGGTTCTCGATTATTTCGGCTTTAAACAATCTACCCGTAAAGTGATTATGGGCGGTCCGATGATGGGTACTGCTCAGTATTCGCTGGATGTCCCTGTTGTAAAGGGGACCTCCGGCTTGATTTGTATGACAAAAGAACAGCTTGCGATTGACCGGGATGTGCATTGTATTCGTTGCGGTAACTGCGTATCTGCTTGTCCGATTCATTTGGTGCCCAGTTATATTGCGCAGTATGTTAAAACGGAGCAATTTGACAGATTGGCCAAATTCCATGTGCCAGACTGTATCGAATGCGGTTGCTGTTCATTCACCTGTCCGGTAAAAATTCCGTTGATCCAGTATATGCGGATCGGCAAACAAAAGGTGAAAGAAATGAACTTGAACGAGAGAGGAGGAAAGAGGACGTGAGAGAACTGATTGTATCTTCATCTCCACACTCTAAAGATCATCGCAATGTAAGCAAGATCATGGCGTATGTTTTGTGCGCTCTTTCTCCGGCGGCGGCGGTTTCTGTGCTGTATTTTAAATGGAAGGCACTGCTTCTGATTTTGATTAGCATCCTTTCTTGTGTTTTGTTTGAGTATCTTTACAATTTGATCACCAAACGAACTCAGACGCTTTATGATTGCTCGGCGGTCGTAACCGGCTTATTATTGGCTTTTAGCTTGCCTTCTACTACTCCTTTATGGCTACCGCCTATCGGCGCATTTTTTGCCATCGTTGTGGTAAAAATGCTGTTCGGCGGTCTGGGCAGAAATATTTTTAATCCCGCCATTGCCGGTCGTGTGTTCCTTTCTCTATCCTTTTCGCCGTTTATGAACGGCCCCTGGACAGCGCCGTTTGACGGTGTTTCCTCGGCGACGCCGTTGTTCTATTTGAAGAACAGTGGTGGAGAACTTGTGAATATCACCACCAAGTTTACGGTGGGTGATTGCCTTTTGGGAAATGTGGGCGGCTGTATCGGCGAGACCAGTGCGGCACTGTTGCTTTTTGGTGGCCTTTTTCTGCTTTATAAGCGGGTTATCACTTGGCATATCCCCGTGTCTTTTATTGGGACGGTTGCGCTGGTCACATTGCTGTTTCCTCGTTTTGGTGATATTTCCGCATGGCAGTATATGCAGTATCATCTTTACAGCGGTGGTCTGTTTTTGGGCGCCTTCTTTATGGCAACTGATTATTCAACCAGCCCCATTACTCCGGTCGGACGTATTCTTTACGGAATCGGTTGCGGCTTAATTACAGTGTTAATTCGCTATTATGGTGGTTATCCCGAGGGTGTTTCCT
>CAYLIT010000105.1:0-6098 GCA_964383835.1 uncultured Eubacteriales bacterium | reverse complement strand
GTACCATCCGTATTCCGGTGCACATGGTCGAAACCATCAACCGGGTGATGCGTGTCAGCCGTCAGCTGGTGCAGGAGCTGGGCCGTGATCCCACCAGCGAAGAGATCGCCCGTGAGATCAACCAGCCGGAAGAAAAGGTGCGTGAGATCCTGAAGATCGCCCTGGACCCCGTATCTTTGGAAACTCCCATCGGTGAGGAAGAGGACAGCCACCTGGGCGATTTTATCCCCGACGACGATATCCCCGCTCCCGTGGAGGCCACCTCCCAGATCATGCTCCGTGAGCAGCTGGTGGAGGTGCTCTCTACCCTGACTCCCCGTGAGGCCAAGGTGCTGGAACTGCGTTTCGGCCTGCGCGACGGCCGTCAGCGCACCTTGGAAGAGGTGGGTAAGGAATTTAACGTTACCCGTGAGCGTATCCGTCAGATCGAGTCCAAGGCTCTGCGAAAGCTCCGTCATCCCAGCCGTAGCCGTAAACTGAAGGATTTCCTGGATAACTGATGAAAACGCTGATCTTAAACGGTTCTCCCCGTAAGAAGGGGGAAACCGCAAATCTGATTCGTGCCTATCGGGACGGATCGTTGGGCGAGGTGATGGAATTAAATGCCTTTGCGCTGAATATTCCGCCCTGTACCGATTGTCGGGCCTGCAAAACCGCTTCCCGCTGTGTCCGAACCGACGGAATGGCAGAGGTAGAGTCGGCTATAGAGCAATGTGATCGAATAGTCATTGCATCTCCTGTGTGGATGGGCTCTCTGCCGGCACCTCTTTTAGCGTTGGGAAGCCGTTTGCAATGGCGATGGTACGTTCGTGATACTCTTCCCCCAAAAAAGGGAGCTGTTCTGCTGACGGCAGGCGGCTCGGGGGATGTTGCGGGAGCACGTCGCTCTGCCGAGCTGATTCTTCGATTTACAGGGGTCAAGGGCGAAATTCTTTATGCAGGAAGTCTGCATACGGATATCCATCCCGCTGCCGACGATTGCGAAGCCTTATTGGCTGCACGAAAAATAGCAGAAGAACAGAATTAAAAAAACGGAGATTTTTCTCCGTTTTTTATTTGTAGAAATATTCGGTTTCGTTGTAAAATATCTTTTGTACCCCGAAAATGTTTTCTATTTGTTCAGCATCTTCCAACCGCCCCTCGTTCATGAGCAGGAGGTTGTGGGCATGGGTGACGGCATCATTCAGGTTATGCAGTACTGCCAGCACGGTTTTGCCCTGTTCTTCAGTCAACGACCGAAGAAGGGTGAGAAATTCGCCGGTAAAGCCCATGTCCATGTGGGCGGTGGGCTCGTCCAGCAACAGGATATCCGCATCCTGCGCCAGCAGCATGGCAAGATAGATCTTTTGCCGCTCTCCGCCGGAAAGGGTGGCTACCAACCGATTTCGCAAGGCTTGGGTGTCGGTCAGGCAGATGGCCTTTTCAATTTGTTCCCGATCTTCTTTTTGCAACCGACCGGATAACCCTAAATAAGGGTTACGTCCCAAGGCGATCAGTTGTTGGGCGGTCAGCGCTGTGCCGGGTAAGAATTGAGGAAGATACGCCACCTGCTTGGCCCGCTCCCGATGGGGATATGTTTCGATGGGGCATCCGTCCAAAAGGATCTGCCCGGTATACCGCACCTGTCCGTTGATGCACCCCAGAAGGGTGGATTTTCCGCTTCCGTTTTTGCCGATCAGGACGGTGAATTTCCTGCGCTCTAAGGTGAGATCGATGCTGTGGAGGATCTGTTTTTTGCCGTAATAGGCGGAAAGGTTTTTAATCTTCATGGCGTCTCCTCCTTAATAAAAGGTAGAAAAAGAAGGGGGCCCCAAGAAACGCTAAAATAATGCCCACCGGCAGTTCGGAGGGGGCAAAGAGCACCCGACCCAAAAGATCAGCCAGCAGCACCAAAAGCCCGCCCAGAGGGGCGGCATAGCACAACTGTCGGCGGATACTGCCACCGGCAAGCCGACGGGCCATGTGCGGGACGATCAAGCCTACAAATCCCAACAGCCCCGCATAGCTGACTACAGCCGCCGCCGAAGCGCTGGCTAAGAGCAGGCAAAGCACACGCAAGGGACGTACCCGTACCCCGAGGGATGCGGCCAGTCCGTCCCCTAAGCACAGGACGTCGATCCGTCCTGCGAACAGAAGGGCCGCTATAAAGGCGATTAAAATAATGACTGCCGGCGCTAAAAGCTTTATGGGCAGAATCCCCGAAAGTCCACCGATGGAAAAATGATTGTAGGATGCCAAAACATCCGGGTCTAACAAAGAGATCATGGAAATGCCGGCATTCAAAAGTGCCGTCACCGCCACACCTACCAAAATAACGGTTGCTCGGGCGTGGGACACCCGTCCGGCCACGCCGATGATTAGGAGGGTGGTGAGAAAGGCACCGATAAAGGCGCCTGCAGGGAGCAAAAGGATCTGTGTCGGCCAAAAATAAAGGGTCAGGATGGCGGCAAAGCCCGCCCCTGCGTTGATGCCGATGATGTTGGGACCTGCAAGCTCGTTGCCGGTGATGCTCTGCAGCAGTACGCCGGAGACCGAAAGGCCGACTCCCGCTAGGATACCGCCTAAAATACGGGGCAAGCGCAGTTGATAAAGGATCAGCGTTTCGGTTTGAAATTCTGCTTTTCCCAAAAGCCCGCCCCAAAAGGCAGTGGAGGAAAGGCGGGCGCTCCCCAATCGAAGGGCGAGCAATGCCACCCCTAAAAGCAACAAAAGCAGGAGGGCGACCCCTCCTGCTTTTTGAATTGCCGTTTGTTTTTTATTCATTGAATTGCTCCGGATAAAGGATGGTTGCTAAAGTACGGTAAGCCTCTGCCCATCGGGCGTTGGGTTTATACTGAAAAAGCGCTTTTTCAAGATAGGTATATTGATGGTCTTTCACCGCCGTCAGCGCGCTCCAGGCAGGGCTCGTCAGCAGACTGTCCATGTAGGTCTTGGCCGCTTGCTCGTTCCCCATGGGGGAGATAAAGATATGATGGGGATCCTCCTGCAGGATCGCCTCCAGGCTCAGGCCGTCCAACAGCAAAGGGGCATCTTCGGCAACGTTATAAGCACCCAGCTCCTGCAGCATTCCGGCGGCAAAATGCTGGTCTGCCTTTTTGGCTTTTGCCGAGCTTGCGCCGGAGCCGGAACGGATGAACAACACCTTGGGCTTTTCTTCGATCTCTGCGGTCTTTTGCAGGATCGATTCGATCTCTGCCTGTTGGTCAAGGCCGTATTTTTGGTAGGCGGCATCATTGCCGGTGACGGCGGTGGCATATTTCAAAAAGGCCAGATAATCCTCAAAGGTCTCCACCCGGAACAGGGCGCAGGGGATACCGGCGTTTTCCAAAAGCTTTGCCGCCTCCGCCTGGGCTGGAATATCGGCAGAGCCGATGACCAGGTCGGGGCGGTAAGAGAGCAACAGCTCGGTATCGATGGTCTTTCCGGCTCCCTCATCCACCAGCAGGACGTCTTCGTTGCAGATGCCCCGCTCCACGCTCTCACCTACGGTGATGGCTACCTCGCCGCCGGCCAACTGCCAAACCTCGGCAAAGGAGGAAAACAGCACCGCCACCCGTTGATAGGTGCTTTCTTTTTGGGGAACGGGCTTACAACTGCAAAGCAGCAACAGCAGGGCGGTAAAAAGGCAAAAAATACGTTTCATATTATTCGCCCAGCAGTTTCTTTTCGGCATATTCAAAGCCCAGCCGTTCGATGGTCTCGGCAAACCGCTCGCCTGCGATGCCCTCGTCACGGAAGAAGCAGATGGCACGCTCCACCACCGCCAGCACTTCCTCTTGATCGGTGATGATACGGGAAAGGGGGAGACCGCGGGCCACCTTTTTACCCCAGCGCCCGCCGATATAGATGCGATAGCCATTGGTGGGATGCTCCACCGCTCCGAAGGGGCACTTGCCTGCGCATCGGCCGCAACGGTTGCAGAGTTCGGGATCAATGTCGATCTTCTCATTTAAGGCGGCGGCCTTCATGGGGCAGTTTTCAGCCACCTGGCATTTTTTACAGCTCTTGCAGTTTTCAAGGCTCACCGCCGGCATCCGCTGGCCGATGATACCCAGATCGTTGATATCGGGCTTGACGCAGTTGTTGGGGCAACCGCCTACGGCGATCTTGAACTTATGGGGGAGCTTCACGTCGTGATAGCCTTTGTAGAAGCGCTCGTGAATAGCCTCAGAGAGGGCAAAGGTATCAATGAGACCGTAGGAGCAGGTGGTACCCTTGCAGGAAACCACCGGGCGCACCTTGGGTCCGGTGCCGCCGATCTCCAGTCCGTGCTCTGCCAGAAAGGCGATGAGCGGCTCGATGTTCGCATAGGGAATGCGTTGCAGTTCGATGGAAAGGCGGCTGGTCATCGCCAGCTCGCCGCTACCGAATTTTTCGGCAGCCTCGGCAAGCACCTTTGCCTCGGCGGCGGTGATCTTGCCGTTGCGGGTAATGACCCGGGCGTTAAAGCAGTCCGGGGTCAGCTTATCTCTTAAAAATCCAAGTCCCTTGACCCGAGCGATATCCTCGGGAGAAACGGTACATTCAATCATGATTCAAAACCTCCCTTTTATTGATTTTAGTATAACTTTAAAGCCAAAAACTGTCAATTAAAAGATTGATTTTATCTTATTTTTCCTTTAGTATTATAGGTAAGAGGTGAAATACTGTGATCTATACCGTAACGTTCAATCCCGCATTGGATTATATTATGCGCTTGCCCTGTCTGCAACCGGGCGAGACCAACCGCAGTACCGCCGAAAGCTTGTTTTTCGGCGGCAAGGGGATCAACGTATCCAGAGTGTTGAAGGAGCTGGGGCAGAAGACCACCGTTTTGGGGTTTATTGCCGGCTTCACCGGCGATGCTCTGGAACAGGCGTTGGAGGAGATGGGGCTTTGCACCGACTTTGTCCGTCTGAAGCAAGGCATGACCCGTATTAACGTAAAGCTCAAAGAAACTGCCGAAACCGAGATCAATGCAGGCGGCCCGCCCATCGGCCCCGCCGATTTGGAAAGACTTCTGCAAAAACTGGAGGCTCTGCACCCCGAGGATACCTTGGTGCTGGCGGGGAGCGTGCCGTCCTCGGTGCCTGCCGATATCTATTGCACCATCGCCGCAAGAATGGAGCAAAAGGGGGTTCGCGTGGTGGTGGACGCCACCGGCGCGCTGTTGCTGAATACCTTGCAATTCAAGCCCTTTCTGATCAAGCCTAACCATCGGGAGCTGGAGGAGCTGGTCGGGCGTACATTAAATACCGAAGAAGAGCTGATCACCGCCGCCCGGGAACTGCACCAAAAGGGCGCTTGCAACGTTTTGGTCTCCCGGGGTGCCGAGGGGGCTTTGTTGCTGGATGCGCAGGGAACCGTTTATACGCAGTCTGCCCCCGCCGTCAAAGCGGTCAACAGTGTGGGCGCAGGCGATTCCATGGTGGCGGGTTTTCTTTCGGGAATCGACAAGGGGAGCGCATACGCCTTGCAGTTGGCTGTTGCCGCCGGCTCTGCTACGGCTTCTATGGAGGATCTTGCGACGAAAAAAGAAATTGAAAAAATGCTTTAAAGTGAAAAATCCGCCCCGGTCAAATGTGACCGGGGCGGATTTCTTATGCAATGGTAAAGGTTTTTGTGACGGTTTTGTCGCTTAAGCTGATCCATTCGCTGACCTCAACCGTGATATCGGTTGTTTCGTCATTGAGCTCGTAAGCAACCTCAACATCAAGGGTGGCATCTTTTTTGATTTCTTTAAGCTGATTGTCCGAACTGTAATTTGCACTGTCACTGAGCATATAAGCCTCGTTCAATCCAATGCCATCTTGGAAGACACTGTCCTTAATGGCAACACTGAAGGAAGCCGGCTCATCATCG
This sequence comes from uncultured Eubacteriales bacterium, assembly GCA_964383835.1. Classification (GTDB taxonomy): domain Bacteria; phylum Bacillota; class Clostridia; order Oscillospirales; family QAKW01; genus QAKW01. Next base: position 257 of record CAYLIT010000105.1, on the reverse strand, counting down.
TAATTAGTGAATCCATATTTTACAATTACGACTTTTTTGCCAGAATAATCCTCAGCCATCCGGCAACTCTTGATCTCTATGTTGTAGTCTCCCAAATTAGCTTTAGCGGTATCAGTTGCTGCAGTTCCGCTACCCTGATCTTCGGTGGTATCCTCGCCACTGCTGCTACCCAATGCGAATAAGCCAAAAGTGGCTAACAGCAAAACGGCAATAAGCATACTAACAATCTTTTTCATGTTTTTTCTCCTTTATGGTAT
>CAYLIT010000104.1:0-6117 GCA_964383835.1 uncultured Eubacteriales bacterium | reverse complement strand
GCGAGACCATCAACACCCTGCGTAAGTTCACCGACGAAGAGAAGGCCTACGACATTCATTACGATCTTCAGCTGAAGAGATGACCACCCATCGATCCCGACACCGTCGGGATCGATTCCGTTACCCGCACTTTCTCTTTGAAAGTATCGTTTTATTCATGATTCAGAGGAGAGATATAAATGAGATTATTACTTGATACCGCAAATTTACAGGATATCCGCTATTTCAACGAGCTGTTTCCCATCGAGGGCGTTACCACCAACCCCACCATCCTCTCCAAAGAGGGGGGCGACGTGCTGAAGCTGCTGAAGGAGATCCGCGCCATCATCGGGGAAGAGAAGGAGCTGCACGTCCAGGTCACCGAGACCGAATATAAAAAGATCCTGGAAGAGGCCGAGGCCATCGTCGGCTTCTTAGGCAAGAACACCTTCATCAAGATCCCCGCCACAGCCATCGGCCTGAAGGCCACCAAGACCCTCTCGGATCGTGGCTTCAACATCACCATGACCGCCGTGCTGACTGCCGCCCAGGCCATGCTGGCCTCCAACGCCGGTGCCGCCTACGTGGCGCCCTACGTCAGCCGTCTTGAGAATATCTGCGAGGACGGTGTCCATACCGTTTCCGAGATCGCCGAGATCTTCGCCATCTCCGGCACCGATACCCAGATCCTGGCCGCCAGCTTCAAGACCGTCCGCGAGGTACTGGACGTAGCCGTCGCCGGCTGCCACGCCTCCACCGTCGGTAGCGACGTCATGCTGCAGCTGCTCAACCACACCACCACCGATACCTCCATCACCGGCTTCGAAGTCGACTGGAAAAAAGCCTTCGGCGACACCACCCTCTTGAAGCTGATCAAAGGGGAATAACTTATTTAAAGCAAAAAGCGAGCAAGTTTAAACTTGCTCGCTTTTTTAATGCTCCTCATCCACGGTCAATACATGATCTTTAAATTTCGCCCCATAATAATACATATGATATGCCGTCTCGCGCTGAATATTGAGAAGACTATTGATGATGATTTCCACGTCGTCATCTTCATCCTGCACCCCTAAACGTTCGCAAAGCCTCTGATAGGCCTCTAACATATCTGCATACCACCGTTCACACGGCATCCCCTCGCCAAACAGTTCCTTTACTTCAGGATGCGGATCCGTCAAGGTTCCTTGCAAACTCTCGTATACGTATTCTTTAAATTTCATGTTTTTCTCCGTTCTGACCAGTATCGCGGTCAATATTTGATTTCAGTATAGCATAAAATAAAGATAGTTGCAACCAATACTGGTCAAAAAATTGTATGAGGTATCATGAATGGAGCAAAAGTTAAGGCGTGACCGCTACATGGGCGAGAATCTGCGGCGCTTGCGGAAAGATCATCATTTATCACAAGAAAAACTGTGCGCAGAATTGCAGCGCAGAGGCTGTGACATCGGCAGATCGACCTATGAGAAATACGAAAGCGGCGAATTAAATATCCGGATCAGCGTAATCATCGAGTTGCGCAAGCTTTACGATTGCTCCTACGATGAATTTTTCAAAGATCTTGACTAACACTGCTCCTCGATGAGGAGCGGTGTTCCTTTATAACGATAAAAAGCCGAGGAGGTGACAAGCGGATGATTAAATACGATCGGTTGTGGCAAACCATGAAGCAAAAAGGGCTCTCACAATATGATCTTTATACCCACTATAACGTAAACCGCTCACAGTTGGACCGCCTCCGGAAAAATAAAAACGTAGAGGTCAACACCATCGATAAACTCTGTAACATTTTAAATTGTCGGGTAGAAGATATTATGGAACACCTCCCGGACGACAACAAATTTTAAGCGAAAAATCTATCTATAAACACCATAAGCCATAATGGCTTAATTGTCAATACCCCAATTTGGATTATTTTATAATGATCTCGGAGGTGTTAACAATGGATTATGTAGATAAATTAACAGCGCTAAGACAAGACAATGATCTAAACCAAAGCGATATCGCAAAAATACTCGGAGCAACGCAAACAGCAGTAAGTAAATACGAACTCCGCCAAAGAAAATATACCGTAGAAGATATCATCAAATTATGCAATTACTATAAAATCTCCGCAGATGACCTATTAGGAATAAATCACCCGCAAAAATAACAAAAGGCTCCCAGCTGAGGCACACTTCCTTACGGAGGGTGCCCCAACTGGGAGCCTTTTTTATTAGATTGAATGTGCCTTTTTCGGCGCCATTTTAAACCGCCCAAAAAGAGTGCAGTTTTCGTTGAGGACGCCCGAAGGCGTATGTCGATACGCTGAGTGGCGGCATCGACGGAAAATGTGCCTTTTTCGGCGGTTTAGAGATCGCGCTGTACGCAGATCTCCCTAAACTCATCCATCGTTACAAGGACTTGCCGGGGCTTAGAACCCTCAAAGGGCCCGATGATCCCCAGCTCATTCAACTGGTCGATGATCCGTCCGGCACGGGAATAACCCAGCTTAAGCCGCCGCTGGAGCATAGAGGTAGAAGCCATACCCATTTCAATAACACATTCACCGGCCTGCACGATGAGCTCATCGTAACCGCCCGCCTCTTCGCTTTCCTCAGAGGCGTTGTTGCTCTTACTGCCCTGCATCGCCATGGTTTCGATATTGGAAATGGCGGCCTCATCGTAGCTTGCACCCATGGAATTGCTCTTGACGTAGGAGACCACCGCCTCCACCTCGCTGTCGGCTACGAAACAGCCCTGCACACGTAGGGGCTTGTTGGCACCGATAGGCTTATACAGCATATCGCCACGTCCCAACAGCTTTTCGGCACCGCCCTCGTCCATGATGATACGGGAGTTGAGGGCGTTGTCCACCGTAAAGGCGATACGGGAGGGGATGTTGGCCTTGATCAGACCGGTCACCACGTCGGCACTGGGTCGCTGAGTAGCCACGATCAGATGGATACCCGCCGCACGGGCCTTGGCGCAGAGTCGGCAGATGCAATCCTCCACTTCCTTAGAAGAAACCATCATCAGGTCCGCCAACTCGTCAATGATCACCACGATACGCGGCATGGGATCATAATCAGAATGGGTCTTGCAGTATTCGTTGTAGGCCTCCAGGTTGCGCACCTGGGTGTTTTTCATCAGATCATAGCGGCGATCCATTTCGGTGCAGGCCCATTGCAGGGTACCCGCCGCCTTTTTGGGGTTGGTCACCACCGGGATCAAAAGGTGAGGGATGCCGTTGTAAACGTCCATTTCCACCGCCTTGGGGTCCACCAGGATCAGTTTCACGTCATCGGGGGTGGCTTTATACAGAATGGACATCAAAATGGTGTTGATACAGACCGATTTACCGGAGCCGGTGGTACCGGCCACCAAAAGATGGGGCATCTTGGCCACGTCAAAGGTGATAAGGTTACCGGCGATATCCTTACCGAGGGCCGAGGTCAGACAGCTTTTTCCGTCCCGGAAGCCTTCGGAAGAGAGTACCTCCCGGATATACACGGTGCTGGCGGTCTTGTTGGGGATCTCGATCCCCACCGCCGCCTTTCCGGGGATGGGCGCCTCGATCCGCACCTGGGTGGCGGCCAGAGCCAGAGCCAGATCGTCCGAAAGAGCGGCGATCTTGCTGACCCGGGTTCCGGCCCGGGGCGAAAGCTCAAACCGGGTCACGTTGGGGCCCACGGCAATGCCGGTCATGGTGGCCTCTACGCCAAAGTCCCGAAGGGTCTTGATCAGAATGGTCTCTTTTTCTCTCAGCTCCGTTTGGGTCGCCCCCGCCGTCTGCCGCCCCTCCTTCAAGAGGTTCAGGGGCGGGAAGTTATAAAAGGAGATCTGCTCCGCCGCCGCAGGCTCTTCCGGCATCGCAGGTGCCTTGGGCTTGCGGGGCGCGGGCGTACGCTTCTTGGGGGCAGGCTCCGTCTTTTGAAACTCGCCGATATCCATGGGGTCGATGTACCCCTCCACCGTCACGTCGTCGTAAACGAATACCGGCACCACGTCGGTGATCTCCTCCGGGGGCGTCACGTCCACAGGCGGGGTCCATACCGGCTCTTCCTCTTTTTCGCCGTCGGCCTCCAGATCCGAAAAATGCCGCCGCACCTTTTCCTCCTCCACGTCCTCGATGAGGATGGGTGCCTCCCGCTTTTCCTTGGCCATGGCGATCAGCTTGCGGATGGGCCAGGCCATCTGGTAAAGGGTCAGATCAAAGAAGAAGAGAATGGCGATCAGCGTCACCGCGATCATCACGATGGCAAAGCCCCAGCGGCTCATCAGCGCGATCAGCGGACAGGCAAAGATGCCGCCGACCACACCGCCCTGCAGCTCCAGCCCCTGCTCCCAAAAGGTGGGGATCCCTTCGGTGAAGAATTCCCTAAAGGAATAACTGCCGGGATACCAAAAGAGAAAACTGATGGCCGAGACCGCCGTCGCCAGCACCAGCCCGGTACAGACCTTCACAGCGGTGCTGTACTTTTTATCCTTATCCAGAGCATCCACCCCCAGCCAAGCCAAAAAGATGGGGAAGAGGAAGGTGGCAATGCCGAACATTCCGTAAAGGAAGTGCTTGACCAGCCACTCCTTCAGCGGCACCTGAATAGGGGTGTAGATATAAATGGCGAACAGCAGGGACAGGGCAAAAAAGATCACCGCATAGATGCTCCGCCGGGTGGCCTTCTTCTTTTCCTCCCGTATCTGTTCTTCCAATAATTGTTGCTTTGTCTTTCTGGGCACAGCAAAGTCTCCTTATAATGCAAAATGTAACGTGATAGCGGCGATCCCCGCCACCAGGCAGTAATAGAGGGTCCAGCCGAACCGATCCTTGCGGATCAGCCACTTCATCAGGCACAGAGCGCCGATGCCAAAGACCAGCGCCGCTCCAAAGCCCACGAGCAGCACGCCCCACTCGGCGGCGGCCGGCGGGGTCAGAGTCCCCAGCCGTAAAAGATTGGTCCCCAAAAGGGTGGGAACCACCATCATAAACGAAAGCTCCATGGCCGTCTGCCGCTTAAAGCCCATGTTACAGCCCATGGAAAGGGTGGTAGCCGTCCTGGAAAGCCCGGGCAGACAGGCCACCGCCTGAAAAAGCCCCAATTTGAAGGCGTGTCCCGGCTTCATCTCCCGTGCGGTCCAACCGTGGCAAAGGCTGTGACTGCCGATGTACACCAGCCCACCGCTGACCAACAGCATGATCCCTACGAACAACAGATTTTCCGACCAGCGCCCCAAAACATTGTAGTATCGTTGAATAAACGCCAGCACCAGCATGGGCAGGGTCGCCACCAGCAGGTAGACCGCCATCATCTGCTCCTTGGTGGCCTTACGCCACTTAAAGGAGCCGTTGAAAAGACCCTTCACCATGGCGCCCATCCCGGCGATCATCCCCCAAACCAGCTTGCGGAAAACGATCACCACCGCCAAAAGAGCACCCCAGCGCAGGGCGGCGTCCAGATTGGCGCTTTGGATCAGCGTCTCGGGCACCCCCAAAGCACGCTTGGCCATCAACAGCAGGGCAGAGCCTGCCACCGGCAGGAATTCACCCACAGCCTCAATAAAGCCCAAAAGAATACTGTATAAATAGTTCATCCTATCCTCCGAACATAATGATCCATATTAAAGATTATACCATTATTATTTTTTTATTGCAACCTACAATTTTCTCTTGACAGGTTGTTGAAATTTTCGTATAATTACGGTTGGTGTATTAGTATATTTTCTACAAAATTCCTATCCAAGGCATTTTTCGGAAAAATTCTGATATAGCAAAAAAATCATAACAGGAGGCGAACCAAATGCAAGTTTCCATTTGGGTGCTGATCGCCGTTGTGATTGCTGCTGTTATTTTAGGCTTTGCCATGTTTATCGCAGGCTTTACTTACCGTAAAAAATCCAGCGAAAAGCAGATCGGTTCCGCACGAGACGAAGCAAAGCGTATTATCAACGATGCTTTAAAAACTGCTGAATCCAAGAAAAAGGAAGCCCTTTTAGAGGCCAAGGAGGCCATGCTGAAGGAGCGCACCGAGCAGGAGAAGGAGTTAAAAGAGCGTCGTATCGAGATAACACGGCAGGAAAAACGGCTGCAGCAAAGAGAAGAAATTCTCGATAAGAAGTACGATAACATCGACCGCAAGGAAGAAGTCCTTGCCGAAAAGC
>CAYLIT010000103.1:1582-6233 GCA_964383835.1 uncultured Eubacteriales bacterium | reverse complement strand
TAACAAAAATTGAAAGAATTTTCAAATTCTCCGTTAAGGACAACACGCTTTCGCCCATCTGCTTGTTTTATTCTTTGGTCAATACTTTTTTGTTCCACGACCATTTATTACATTCGGGGCATTTCATATAGCGGGTTCTGCCACTGTGCATCGCCCATAACACACTGTTATAGGTGGGAACGTATCGATGGCCGCACTTGGCGCATTCGTAGTAGCCCGCCACCTGCTCGATCCTTATGAAGATGAAGCACATAACAAAGACGAACGCCAGGGAAAGAACGATCAGCAGTATCCGAATGCCGTCCGGGACGTTTGCATAAGCCGCGATGCCGAGCAGTGCAAAGCACAGCGCCATCATCGGGATACCCAGCGAAATTTCCGTTGCCAATAGCCGTTTATCGGCCGCTTCTTTTTGTTTTACCATTTCAAGTAAGTTCTTTTCTGATGCTTCGTTGTAATGATCCATTGTAACAACCTCCCCACTTAATAAATCGTTGACGGTGATGTGAAGAATCCCGCACAACTCAAGCATGATGGAGGAATCGGGCATGGCCTTGCCGGTCTCCCATTTCGATACCGCCCGATCGGTAATGTTCAGTTTTTCTGCCAGCTGCAGCTGGGTCAGCCCGACCCCTTTTCTGCACTCGGCAATGAATCTTCCGATTTTTGCTTGATCCATACAGCACTCTCCTTTCACTTACATTATCGTTTTTATCACCCGAAAAATCCACATACCAACAGTTGAGTGGGGAAAAATCAACCGCCGGTGGGGATGATTTTTAAACGCGTCTCCATCATAACAGATTTCATAAGTTTTTTCAATCGCTTTATTATAACGTTATGCTTGAATATATTGGTGAAAGGGAGTATAATAAATCAAAATAATTCAAGAAAGAGGCACTGATATGAAAACCATCAGTCGAAAAAAAGTAATAAAATTTGCAAAAGATTACTTATGCATTCTTATAGGGAGCATTTTATATGCCGTCAGTACGGTTTTATTCATTTTCCCCGGGGGGCTCTTGCTTGGCGGGACCAGCGGCATTTCCGTTATTTTAGAATCCTTTCTTCCCTTTTCTCCCGGCACCATTTTGATGGCGATCAATTTTTCGCTGATTATTCTGGCTTTCGCAGTACTTGGAAAAAGCATGGCATCCAAGACTTTAGCAGGTTCTGTCTGCACGACGGTTTTTGTGGGGATTTTCGAAAAAATCTTCTCCTTTGAACAAGCTATTATTTTGAATCCATATCTTTCAGCTTTCGTGGGCGCAGCTTTGATTGCGGTGGCCAGCGGGATCATGTTCTACGTTGATTCCAGCTCGGGCGGGACCGATATCATTGCTCTTATTATTAAAAAGTTCTTTCGTATCAATATCGGAAAGGCGCTTCTTGTTACAGATATTCTGATCGTTTTGGTCGGTGGTTTTTTATCGGGAATGGTAGTTTTGATCAGTTCCTTTTTGGGATTATTGGTAAAGACGTTTGGAATTGACTTTGTGATATCCTATATTAAAAGGTTTAATTCCAAAAAGGAGAAGGAATAACGCTATGATTGCCAATTTTCATACCCATACAACTTTTTGTGACGGAAAAAACACACCGGAAGAAATCATATTATCTGCCATGGACAAAGGCTTTTCTGCGATCGGTTTTTCGGGACATGGATATACTGCTTTTGATTTAAGGTATTGCATGAAGGACAGTGATGGTTATATCGCAGAGATCAATCGTTTAAAAGAAAAATATAAAAACAAAATTCAGGTTTATCTTGGAATGGAGGAGGATGCTTTTTCTCCTGTAGACAGAAGTAAATTAGATTACATAATCGGCTCTTCACATTATTTCAATATAAACGGTAAATATTATCCCATCGATTCCAATTATGATTACTTCAAAAAGTGCCTTGAGGCTTTTGATTATGATATTATCCGTTTATCTGAAACTTATTACCGTTCCTTTTGTAATTATATAAATCTCAGAAAACCCGACATTATCGGTCATTTTGATTTGATCACAAAATTCGATGAATCGAATTGCTCACTGTTTTTGCAAAACGCGGAGTATAATCGAATAGCCGAAAAGTATGTAACAGAGGCCGCTAAAAGCGGCAGTATTTTTGAAATAAATACGGGTGCCGTTGCCAGAGGATTGCGCACTTCCGCATATCCGAACGATAACTTGTTGTATCTGCTTAAAAAGTTCAATGCGCGACTGATTCTTTCATCGGATAGCCATCACATCGATACGCTGGATTTCGCCTTTGATGAAACAAAGCGGCATCTTAAGGACATCGGTTTTTCACACTTATTCACACTGGATAACGGGGATTTCGTTAAATACGACATATAAAAAGTAAGGAGGTGTGCGGGATGGAGTGGCAGGAGATCGTTCTTTTGATTTTAGTGGGCTTCGGCGGCGGGTTCGTGCAACGGGTCAGCGGCTTCGGGCTGGGGATCTTTACCATAATGTTTTTGCCTCATTTTATTCCCGCTCACACGGCGGCGGCCACCATCTCGTCCCTGTTTTCCTGCGGGACCTCGGTCTACAACGCCATCCGCGAACGCAAAAAGATCGCCGTCAAAACGGTGTTGCCCATGCTGGGGGCGGCGGTGGCGATCATCCCATTGCCGTTTGGTTTTCGGCAAAGGTGACCACGGGATTATTCGGGTTGCTGTTGGGGATCGTTTTGATCTTGCTCAGCCTTTATTTTCTGTTTTTTGACAAACGCATCAACATCCGTCCCACGATGCCGAACGGCATTTTCTCGGGTGCCCTGGGCGGGACTTTGGGCGGGCTTTTTTCTACGGGAGGGCCGCCGGCGGTGCTGTACTTAACCCACGCCACCCCCGATAATGCCACCTATTTTGCCACCATTCAGTTTTACTTTGCCGTTACCAACGTTTATTCCACCGTCCATCGGGCGGTGAACGGCTTTATAACCCGGGAGGTGCTGGTACTGGCCGCCATCGGACTGATCGGCTGTATCCTGGGAAACCTTGTGGGTAAGCTGGTTTTTGACCCCCTGGATGCCAAAAAACTGAAGCTGATCATTTATCTTGGAATGATCGTCAGCGGATTGCTGATGGTTATATAAAAATACCGCCCTGTTACGGATAGGGCGGTTTTCTTTCGCATAAACTATGGTACTAAACAAAGGAGATACGTACCATGAAAAAACGACCGATCTTAACGATTTTGCTCAGCATTGCCGTTGCCGAAGGGGTGGGGTTTCTTTCGGGCTATCTTTCAGGGGATATCGGGGCGGTCTACCGTTCTTTTAATCAACCGCCCCTCTCCCCGCCGGGTTGGCTCTTTCCCATTGCCTGGGGAATTCTTTATGCCTTGATGGGGATCGCCGCCGCGCTGATTTACCTAAATATGAGTGATGACCGTGCCAGAGAAGAAGCGCTGGTTTATTACGCTGTTCAACTGGCGGTGAATTTTTCCTGGAGCATTATCTTTTTCCGATTCCAGGCCCTTTGGCTGGGGGTGGTTGTGATTTTGGTGCTGGATCTTTTGGTATGGATCACTCGGCGCAAATTCGCCCCCATCAGCCGGGCGGCGGGGGCGCTTCTGATTCCCTATCTTTTGTGGTTGCTTTATGCCACCTATCTGACGGTGGGCGTTTTCTTTTTAAATTAAGAAAAGGATAGACTTACCAAAAGAATTGTGGTATGATATAAGCAAACACGGAGGTATGATCATGGATACAAACCGTTATCTGGAGCAGGCAAAAGCCTTTGCCGCAAAAGCAAAGGGCGCGTTGCTCTTATACATTTCTGATACTACCACCAAGCAGTACCCCGCTCTGAAGAACCTGATCGAGGCGGTGCATCCCGCCGCCATCCTTCACACGGGGGATTCGGTGGATGAATACAAGGTGGGTCGCCTGGAGGCAGACCGCATTCCCTACGAAGCGGGAATGAAGGAACTGATGGAGATCTTGGACTCCGCAAACTGTCCCCTTTGGTTCACCTCCGGCAACAACGACGATCTGAACCTGATCGACGGCAGACCCAACGTGACCATCGTTCCCAATTACACCGTGGTTGAGGTGGAGGGGGTACGGTTCCTGATGGATCACTACCCCATCACCGAGGCGGGTGCGGTGGACTTTGCCCTTTCGGGGCACACCGGAAAATCCGATTTTCACTATCCGCCCCAGGATCGTGAGGGAGAGGCCGTCTACATCAACGGAATGTTCCATTGGGCGCTGATCGACAGCGCAACCAAGAGCTTTCTGCGGATCCCCTGCAAAAAGCCTATAGAGATCATCGAGTGGGTAGATGAAAACGACCCCAGCATCCGCGTTCGCAAGGTGGGGAACCAAAACTTCCCCTTCCCCAAAAAGCGGTGGCTTCTGACTCAGACCCATCTCCACGCGGGACACGAGAATTTTTCCAGCATCCGCTCTCATGCGGCAGAGGCCAAGCGGCTGGGGTACAACGCCCTCTTTATCACCGAGCATGACGTACGGATGAACCGGATGATCAACTGCATCGAGCATTTTCATCTGACTTCTGCCGGAGAAGCACTCCGGGAGGACGGCAAGGCCGGCTGGTACCGGGAGGACGGCACCCCTGCTGAAAGCGTAGCCCACGGCGAGGGCTTTGCCCTGCGGCTTGGGAACGGAGACTCTGCAAGCTTCCAA
>CAYLIT010000103.1:0-1482 GCA_964383835.1 uncultured Eubacteriales bacterium | reverse complement strand
GGGCAGGACAACGCCTTTTTGACCGTCACCGTCACCGCCATCGGCGGCGAGGTACGGGTTTTGGAACTGAACACCACCCGTAAATACGTGGCAGAGGATGTGCGCAAACGCCAAAAGACCATCGGCAACCACATCGGGAAAGAGTACAAGATCAAGGTCTGCTCCGGCTTTGAGCTGACCTTTGGCCATCACCGCAACTGTTTTTCTTCCCACGTGCCGGTCATTAACTACGAAGAAACCGGGTACGTGGAATCGGACAAGGTGGGTGCTTCCTACCTTAGAAGCAAGGATGCCACCTTTGCCTATAACCACATGTTCCAGGAATACAGAAATGCCCCCGAAGAGGAGCATGAGGCCATCATTCGGGAGGTTATCGAAAACTGCGCCAAGGATCATTGCGGCGGCGCTCAGCTTTTAGAGGTGGGCTTCCCCAAGAAGAAGCTGGGCTTCACCATCGAAGAACACCTCAAGGTCTGGGATGCCCTGGCTCTGCGGGGCGTGCGGATGGTGGGCTACGGTGACAGCGACAGCCACAACAGCACTACCGGCTGGGAGCACGGCAACTGCTTTGGCAGTTGGATCTTAGCAGAAAACACCTTCCAGGAAGAACTGGAGCGTTCCATGCGTGCCGGCAAGGTCTGTTTTGGCAACCCCGCCAAGTGGAAGAGCAAGTGGGAGTTCTCGGTAGGCGATGCCGCCATCGGCGAAACCCTTAAAGCAGACGAAGCAACCGCTCACATTCGGCTTTGGGAGCTGACCGACCCCATCGAGGTGCGGGTCATCCGAGCCGGCGAGGAGCTTTACCGCTATGCGGTGGATCAGGCCCGCTTTGAAACCAAGCTCACCGTGCAACGGAACGATTTGGAATGCTGCCCGGTGCGGTTGGAGGTATGGAGCCGTGAGGGCAAGCCCTTATTCTTCACCAACCCCATCTACTTAATGAAATAAAACCAGGAGGAAATAAAAATGGTATTCGGTATCTTAAAAGACATTAAAGAAGGCGAGAGTCGGGTCATCTGTACCCCCATCGAAGTCGCATCCATCGTGGCGGCAGGACACACCGTTCTGGCACAAAAAGGCTGCGGTGCAGGTGCAGGGTTCCCCGATGAAAAATATGCTGCTGCCGGCGCAGAGCTGGTAGACTCCATGGAAGAAATGTATGCCCGCTGTGACTTTTTGGCAAAGGTCAAGGAGCTGTTCCCCTGTGAATACGGCTTACTGCGGGAGGGACAGTTGGTTTACTGCTGTATCCATCCTGCCGGACACCCGGAAGAGGTACAGGCCATCTTAGACAGCAAATGCATCGCCGTCACCGCCGAGGACAGCCATCGCTACGGCTCCCCCAACTGTGAGGCCGCCGGTAAGCAGGGCGCGCTCTTTGGCCTGGAATCCATGCTGACCATCAACGGCGGCAAGGGCAAGTTCGTGGGCGGCTTTGCAGGCGCGCCGGGGATGAACGTACTCATTCTGGGCGGCGGTATC
>CAYLIT010000102.1:0-6237 GCA_964383835.1 uncultured Eubacteriales bacterium | reverse complement strand
GCAACGGTCAGGATACCCATGTCCTTGGCGATCTCGGCAACCACCGGCGCACTGCCGGTACCGGTACCGCCGCCCATACCGGCGGCAATAAAGACCATATCGGCGCCCCGCAGGACGGCCTCGATCTCTTCACGGCTTTCAATGGCGCTGTTCTCACCCACCAGGGGATCGCTACCGGCACCCTTGCCCTTGGTCAGCTTCTCGCCGATCTGCACCTTGATGGGCGCGGGGGAAGCATCCAATACCGGCTTATCGGTGTTGACCACAACAAAGTCCACACCCTGCACACCGGCCTTGATCATTCTGTTTACTGCGTTACAGCCACCGCCGCCGCAGCCGATCACTTTTATATTAACGACGCCCTCGCCGCTATCTGCAAATTCAAAACTTGCCATTTTTTGTTCCTCCTGATTTATTTTTATATACCGACCCTATGGTAGAATACTCTAAGTTATATTTTAATATTAAACAGCATGAATTGCAAGTGTTTTTCGTAAATTTAAAAAGAAATTCATGGAATTTAAAAAAGGACTGCCGTAGCAGTCCTTTTTCACTCAAATACAATAAGCAACCGCCGCCAGCCGCTTGGCAGACTCTGCAAGAGAAACCAAATATCCACGCTCGCGAACGGAATGAATGTCGTGACCCCGTGCGCCCAGATTATCGACGGTGGGAATGCCCGCCACCGTGGTATAAGCGGCGTCAGAGCCGCCGTTGGAGGCTTTGATCTCCAGGCGGGTCATGCCGTTGGCTTCATAAATATCGTTCATAGCGTTCAGCAGCTGAACGTTCCGATCGGTCAATTCCATGGCCGGGCGGTCGCTGACCTTCACCAGCTCACAGGTACAGCCGGGGATGACGGGATTTTCGGCCATCTCGGCGAGGGTACGGAGAACCTCTTCCCCCTGCTTCTGAGTGGCGTGGCGGATATCCACCACCAGGCTACACTCGGCAGGCACCGTATTGGCCACCGTGCCGCCGTTGATCACGCCGCAATTACAGGTTACCCCTTCTTTATCCTTCATAGGTTCCAGGGCAAGGATCTTATGCGCCGCCTCTGCGATGGCGTTGGCACCGTCGTAACAGCTGGCCGAATGGGCGGCCACGCCGTGAATATCAAAACGATAACGCAGAATACCCTTGCGGATCATCACCGCTTTATCCTTGGTCATGCCCTCGGTGTTCAAAAATGCAACGGAATTCTTGGCCTTTTCGCACATAAACGCAACGGTCTTTTTGCCACTGGTCTTACTGCCGGTCTCTTCATCGGTCTGGACGATCAGCTGCACGGGGCGGCTCTTGAAGCCGCACTGCTCCAGAGCGTCCATTGCCATTAAGGATGCAACCACGCCGCCCTTACAATCCACCACGCCGGGACCGTAAATAAACTCTTCGTCCATCCGTACCGGCGGATAGCCGAACAGGCCCTTGGGATGCACCGTATCGATATGGCCGGAGAAGCTGATGGGCTGTCCCTCGGCATCGGGGTTGAGGGTGATGCACAGGGCGTCGCCTGCCACCTCCTGTCGGTTGACCTCCACCTTCCAGCCGCGCTCTTCGGCAAAGCGAATCAGGTAGCGCCCCGCTTCGTCCACCGCCGCCTTATCAGCGGTGGGGCTTTCAATGCTGCAAAGCGCCTCCCAAACCTTGATATATTGCTCGTTCAATGCATCGATCTTTTCGAAAAGTTCCTTACATTGCATGACTTTTTCACCTCATAATAAGATTTCTGCCTTGATTATAGCACCTCTCCATGATATAATCAAATATAAATAGCATGAAATAAGATATAAAAAATAGGTGATAACTATGGTTGATCAGATTGCCCGTTACGTTTATGAGGTCTACCGGCAAAAGAGTGTCTCTTTAGCCGCACAAAAGCTGTTTCTTTCTCAGCCCGCCTTGAGTGCCGCCATCAAAAAGGCCGAAAAGGAGCTTGGCGCGCCCATCTTTAATCGCAAGACCCTCCCCTTTTCTCTCACTGCCGAGGGGAAGATCTATATTGAAACGGTGGAGCGAATGCTCCAATTAGAGGCCGAAAGCGCTGACCGCATCCGGGATATCCGTGAGGTGCAGGGCGGCACGCTGACCATCGCCACCGCCTCTCATCTTTCTTATTTTGTCATCCCCAGGATCCTGGAGGTGTACCACCGCAACTACCCCCAGGTGGATATCAACATCAGCAGAGCCGGTTCCGATAAGCTTTATGAACAGTTGGACAAAGAGACCGCTGACGTCAGTTTTGTTTTTCACGACCGCCTGCCGGAGGGGTATCAGGCTCTGCCGCTTTTCAGCACCCGTTCCGTCGTGGCGCTTTCCCGCAAGGATCCCGCCGCTGAACGGCTGTTACCTTATGCAGTGAGCCACGATGAGGTGATAAATAATTGCTACGATCCCACAAAAATGATCAAAGATCTTTCCCTGTTCCAGGGGGTCGAATTCATCTATAATCTGCCCAATACCCACGTCTATAAAAAGCGCAAGCTCTTATTCGGAACGCCGGATATCAAGCCCTATATCACCTCTAATACCAGCAGCTTATTGCTGAACTACAACCTGATGCAGGCGGGATTCGGCGCTCTGTTGACCACCGATGCGGATCTTTCGGTCATCCCGCCGGGGGACGATTGCATCTATTTTGTGTTAAGTGAGACAGCCACCAAGGAACAGTTTTCCATCGTCTACCGAAAGCACTCCCCCATTGTGGATGCTTTTTTGGAAACCGCCAAAAACGTGATTTTATAAAAAACGGAGATCATTCGATCTCCGTTTCTTCATCAGTTGTTTCTTCTTTTGGAATCTCTACCGTTTCTTTTTTGGGACGGAAATAGACCCGCTCCACATCCGAGACATCCACGATGGCAGACTGTCCGACGCCGTTATCTTTAATCAGATACGCCGCCAGCTCCAGCTTGGTCTCGGTCTGATCCAGGGTGCCGAAATCGATGGTCAGCTGCTCGTCGTAAAGCAACTGCACGTTATAGCGGGCAAAGAATTGCACCTCCCGCACCTTGGTCCATTCCAGGTCGGGGTTCTGGCTGAAGCCCTCGTAGAGCCGCTTCAAAAAGCCGGTGTAATCCTCTTCACCAAACACCGCCGTCTGCCCCACCGCCAACTCGGTGGCGGCGATCTGGGTCAGTTGGGGAATGCCGTCCACCGGAGAAGTGACCTCCTCAGACGGTTGCTCAGCGGACTCTTCATCGGTAGTTTCATCCTCTGTCGGCTCATCGGCAGAGGGAAGGATCTCGGCAGGCAGGGTCAACAGTTCCAGCACCCGGTACTCCTCGTTCAAAAGGGCGGCGCCGGTCTCGGTGGCCAGCCACACCACCGGCTGGTTTTCCACCACCTTGACCGAAAGGGTATTGGGCAACTTACGCTTGATGGTCACCGTTTTGATATAGGGTAGGCTCTCCATCTGATCGATGACCTCAAACTTATCCAGCCGGAATAGGTTCTGCCCGATCTCAAGACCTCCCACCTCCAAAAGCTCCTCGGCAGAGTAGTGGGTGTTGCCCTCCACCAGGATGGTTTCGGCGTTGAAAAACACCGTGACCGAAAGGATGGCCAGCGTCAGCATCATCAAAACGAACAGCAGCCCGAAAAAGACCACCTTGGCACGCTTTTTCCGTCTTTTCTTTTTTTGATAGTAGCGCTCTACGCTATTGGCCATAAATTCACTTCCTTATCAACGTAAAAATTTCGTTGTAAATGACCTCTGCCGCTTGGGGCAGTGCCAGCTCCATGGCGTGGCGGCTGAGGGCTGCCCGTTGCTCGGGATGCTCCTTAAGCCCCAACACCAGTTCGTAAAGACGGCCGGCGGAAAGCTCCTTTTCCTCCAGCAGGATAGCGCCGCCGCGATCGGAAAGGGAGCGGGCGTTATAGTACTGGTGATTATGGGTCACGTTGGGCGAGGGGATCAGCACCGCCGGCTTGCCGAGGGCGGTCAGCTCCCCAAGGGTGATGGCGCCCGCCCGACTGATGACCGCATCGGCGGCGGCCAGGTGGAGCGGCATATCGTAAAGATAGGCCTGCACCGAGACGGGGCCTTTTTTCTCCACGTCAAAGCCCTTGTCCCTGAGGGCGTCGGGCATCCAGGCCCAGCCACGGTCGCCGGTGGCATGGGTATGGTAAAAATCTTTCTTTTTGGCGTTTTCGGCAATGAATTCCACCATGGCACGATTGATCTCCAACGCGCCCAGACTCCCGGCGAAGGAAAGCAGGTAAAATGCATCCTCGGGAAGGCCCAGCTTGGCTCTCGCCTCCTCACGGGTGGTGGAGAGGATCTCCTCCCGCAGGGGATTGCCCGAGAGGATCATCTTTTTGGTCTTACCGAAATACTGCTCACTGCCCGGGAAGCTGATAAAGACGATATCCGCTTTGCGAGCCAGCATTTTGCTGGTCACGCCGGGGTAGGCGTTCTGCTCGTGGATACAGGTGGGAATACCGAGGCTTTGAGCCGCCGCCACCACCGGGCCGGAAACGTAGCCGCCGGTACCGATGACGATATCCGGCTTGAATTCCCGAATCAGCGCACGGCAATCGGAGCGGGCCTTTAAGTACAGCTGAACGGTCTTGAGATTATCCAGGGTCAGCTTGCGGCGAAAGCCCTGGGTCTGCACCGCCTTAAAGGCGAAGCCCGCCTTTTGCACCAGCGTTTCTTCGATCTTGCCTGCGTTGCCCACAAACAAGATCTCGGCATCCTTATTCTTGGCTTTTATGATACTTGCGATGGCGATGGCGGGATTGCAATGGCCCGCGGTACCGCCGCCTGCTAAAATTACTCTCATTCATTGATCTCCATTCTTGAATAGCGAGAGACCGCCAGCACGATCCCCATTTCAAACAACAGCATCAGCAATGCGGTACCGCCGTAGCTGAAGAAGGGCAGGCTGATACCGGTAGGCGGGATGGAATTGGTGACGACGGCGATGTTCAGCACCGTCTGGATCGCCACCCGCGAGATGATACCCACCACCAAAAGGGAGCCGAATTTATCCTTGGCGTGATAGGCGATGACAAAGCCCCGCCAGATCAGCAGAACGAACAGCACGATCACCATCATGGCGCCGATGAAGCCCAGCTCCTCGCAGATGATGGAAAAGATATAGTCGTTCTGCGGCTCGGGAATATAAAGATACTTTTGCCGGGATTGCCCCAGCCCCAGCCCCAAAAGGCCGCCGCTACCGATGGCGTAAAGGGATTGGATGGTCTGGAAGCCCTCGCCGGTGGGATCCGAAAAGGGGTCTAACCAGGTATCGATACGGGTCTTGGCGTAAGGGGTCAAAAAGGCAAAGCCCGCCAGCGCCGCAATACCCACGCCGCCGATCCCCAAAAACTGCTTGAGGTTGGAGCCGCCCACAAAGATCATCACCGCGCCCACGGCAAAGATCAGAATAGCGCCGGAAATATGGGTCTCTACCGCCACCAGGCCGCAGACCACCGCCAGCACCGCCGCCGGTATCAAAATGCCCACCTTGAACTCCTTCATCCGCTTATAGTTGGCGGACATATAGGAGGCAAAGGTAACGATGATGGCCAACTTACCGATCTCGCTGGGCTGGAACCGGAATGCACCGAAGCCCAACCACCGCCGGGCACCGTTGACCTTGATCCCGATGCCCGGGATCAACACCAGTATCAGCATCAGCACCGCCGCCCCCAACAGGAGCAGCGAAAAACGGCGCAGATTATGGTAATCAAAATTAGGCACCACCAGCATCACCGCCACGCCGGCTACTGCAAAGATCAGCTGGCGCTTGATGAAATGGTAGCTGTCGCCGTACTTATAAAGGGCGCTGACATAGCTGGAGGATGCCACCATGATCAGGCCGAAGGCCAACAAGCAGAGCACCAGGATCAAAAACACCAGGTCGATCCCGCCGGCCTCGGCTTTATTCACCAGCCATTTATTCTTTTTAACGGAATTCGGTTTTGCCAAGGGGCACCTCCTTACGAAATTTTTTCAGATATTATAAATTAAAATAGCGGTAATAGAACATTCCCCAAAGGGCCAAGAGGCACCCCGCCGCGCTGATGGCAGTGAACACGGCCACGATCTTATTTTCGGACCAGCCGCACATCTCAAAATGGTGATGGATGGGGGTCATTTTGAAGATACGCTTGCCGTGGGTCAGTTTATAGAAACCCACCTGCAGGACCACCGAAAGCCCCTCTAAAAGATACATGATACCGCCGATGATGATGAAATACGGCATATCGTAGGCCATAGCCATGGCC
>CAYLIT010000101.1:0-6321 GCA_964383835.1 uncultured Eubacteriales bacterium | reverse complement strand
AAACGAGACCCCAATCTCTTGGAGTCTCGTTTCTTATTAACTTAATGACATTGCCTGAAACGGGGGCTCAAAACAGTTATGCTTTTTTGTTGGTCAGCGCACGGATGACAAGCAGGGTACCGACGGTCAGCAGGATAGAAACGCCGAGAACGACGTAAACGTTCTGCACAAAGCCGGCCACAATGTAACCCACCAAAGAGATGGCGGCCACCGTCAGTGCATAGGGCAACTGCGTGGAAACGTGGTTGATGTGGTTGCACTGGGCGCCTGCCGACGACATGATGGTGGTGTCGGAGATGGGGGAGCAGTGGTCACCGCAAACGGAGCCTGCCAGGCAAGCGGAAAGACCGATCACGGCCAGCTCGCTGGTCAAGGGGAATACGCTCAGAACGATGGGGATGAGGATGCCGAAGGTACCCCAGGAGGTGCCGGTAGAGAAGGAGATGCCGCAAGCTACCAGGAAGATGATGGCGGGCAGGAAGCTATGCAAAGCCTCGGCAGAGGCCAGCGCACTATTTACAAAGGCATCGGAATCCAAAAGACCGGTCATTTCCTTCAAGGCGGTTGCCATGGTCAGAATCAAAATGGCGGGCACCATGGCGATAAAGCCCTTGGGAATACACTCCATTGCTTCTTTGAAGGTAAGCAGGCGACGGGCGATGAAATAGATCATCGTAAAGATCAGGGCCACCAGGCCGCCCCAGGGCAGACCCACCGTTGCGTCGGTGTTGGCGAAGGAGGTGATGAAGTCGGCGGTGAAGTTGCCGGCACCTACGTAATAGAGCGCCACAACGCATATCACGATCAGGATGACGATGGGCAGAATCAGATCAATGACCTTGGCTTTGGAAGAGCCGGACTCTTCATCGTTAGTTTCAATAACGTGTTCACCGGTGGTGAAAAGATCGCCCTTTTCCGCATTTTTTTCATGCAGCTTCATAGGGCCGAAATCAAATTTCATCAGAGTGATGGCGATGATGAATACAAAGGTCATCAGGGAATACAGATTGTAGGGAATTGCTTTGATGAAATACGAAAAACCGTCCGCCTGGATGCCTGCATCCTGGAATACCAGGGTGACAGCGGCCGCCCAGGAAGAGATGGGGGCGATCATACAGATCGGTGCGGCAGTGGCATCGATCAGGTAGGCTAATTTGGAACGGGAGATCTTTGCCTTATCGGTCACGGGACGCATGACGGCACCTACGGTCAGACAGTTGAAATAGTCGTCAATAAAGATCAGAACGCCAAAGGCAAAGGTGGCCAGGGAAGCGCCGATCTTGGTCTTGACGTGCGTAGCGGCCCATTCGCCGAATGCACGGGAACCGCCGGCCTTATTCAAAAGAGCCACGATAATGCCGAGCAGCACTAAAAAAGCGAAGATGCCGGCACTGCCGGAGATGGCACTGATAAAGCCGTCGCTGGTGATGGAATCGACGGTTTTAAGGGGATTAAAGCCGTTGGCCAGCAGACCGCCGGTTAAAATACCCACAAACAAAGAGGAGTATACCTCCTTGGTGATCAGCGCAAGACCGATTGCGACCACCGGCGGAAACAGGGACCAAAGGGTCCCTACAGGGCTTGTGATCGAGCCGGTGCAGGCACACAGAATACCGAATGCCACCACAAAAGCCAGGATCAACAGCTTGGGGATGAGTTTTTTTGTTTGCATATTGTTTTCCTCCTAATTTAATAAAAAAACAGCCCGTAAAGACCGCAGAATACGCTCTTTACAGACTGAATGATCGTAAAAATGGCACTCCACAGATCCTGTGACAGTCCGGCGCATCTTCTGCGACGGCCCAGCAATTAAACTTCGGGGCAGAAATTTAAAAACTTCGGCGGTAGTGCCTTTCATCGGTGTCCCTTTTAAACCCATTGAACACCGTTACTGATCAATACCGCGCCTCCATTGGCTATTTAATTTGATTTGATGATACCATAGGGAAAACTTGATTGTCAATAGAAAAGAGAAAAAATTATCGAATCGAGCTCTGGAACGCCACCGCTTTTCCTAAGATCCGCACGTGATCCAGCTCCTCGCCGGTATAGATCAGCGGAGCGTAGCGAGGATTTTCGGCGTTCAGCGAAAGGATCCCCTCGGCGGGGTAGTAATAGACTCGCTTGAGGGTGGCAGTGTCCTCCACGATCACGGCGGCGATCTCGCCGTTCTGCACCGTGTCCTGGCTGCGGATGAACACCAGATCTCCGTCCATGATCCGGGCGCCGATCATGCTGTCCCCCTTGGCCTTAAGGCAAAAATCAGCCCGCACCCCTGAGGAAAGCTCGGCAAAGCTGCCGTATTCCTCGTTGGCAAAGATGGGGCGACCGCAGG
Source organism: uncultured Eubacteriales bacterium (assembly GCA_964383835.1). Lineage (GTDB taxonomy): Bacteria > Bacillota > Clostridia > Oscillospirales > QAKW01 > QAKW01. The sequence goes on along the minus strand of CAYLIT010000101.1, from coordinate 3,986 downwards.
CGATCTCTCCCAACAGGGGTATCTTGCGGCTGCCAGAGGCGGCCTGCCGGGTGGCCTCCAGCCATTCTTCCTTATTTTTATAAGGGGAGCCACCCAAAAGGTAATCGATATCTACCTCAAAAAGGTCTGCCAGGGCAGAAACCGTCTGAAAGCCCGGCTCCCGCTCCCCTCTTTCGTACATATTGATACTGCTCTTCGAGATTCCCAGCCTGTCCGAGAGCCCTTGCTGTGAAAGGCTTCGCTCTGCCCGAAGCTCCCGCAGTCGTTTGGAAAATACGGTCATACCATTCCCTCCTTACAAATATGAGTATACACTAAAAGTGCTCAAATGTCAAGAAAAATCGAAAATTATCTTGACAACTGTGCACGAACTGTGTATAATGACGATAGAAACCATCCAAATGGTGCAAGAAAGGATCTCACCTGCCGTACCTGCGGACCGCTGCTTCCCGCAGGAAGAACGCTCAGAAAAGCCGCCGAAGACCCGTTTCCTTCTCCGGCTACGGGCTGCTTTGGGCGTTCGGCATAAAAATTTTATATTTTTAAAACTTTAGGCAATATTCGACTGCTTATGGCGAAAAAATTTGCTATCATTTGGGTGAATGGGGCGAAAAACAACTGCCCCGGCGCGATCGGCGCAATTTTGAGGAGGAAACAAGAATGAAAGAACTGTACGAAAAGTTAACAATGGTGCTGATGCAGAGCGATGAAGAGGTCGCCCGGCAAAACCGTGAGCGTTTTTCCGAGCTGGGTCTGGAGGTGCTGGGGGTATGCGGCAACGGCCTTGAGGCGGTGCGGGTGATCACCGAGCAACAGCCGGATATCGTGATGATGGATAGTTTTTTGCCTGGGCGTAGCAGCTATGATATCATCGAAGCGTTGAACGAGGTGGGGTACCGCAAAAAAACGGTCCTCGCCGTGGTGTCCCGGGTGCCCAACGACCGCCTGGCTCAGCAGGTGATGGAGGCGGGCGGCGATCTGTTCTTACTGCCGCCCCTGGATTATCAGTTCATCCGCGAGCGGTTTTGCTCCATCCTGCAAAAGAAACGGGAGGGCGAGCTGCCGCCGGCCGATGATAAGCGCATCGAGCTGGAGCGGTACGTGGCCGACCTGATGCACGAGGTCGGGGTCCCGGCCCATATCCGTGGCTACGATTACATCCGCGATTCCATTCTGCTCTCCCTGGAGGATCGCAGGATGCTCAAGGCCATCACCAAAGAGCTGTATCCCACTGTGGCAAAAAATAACAACACCACGGCCTCACGGGTCGAGCGTGCCATCCGCCACGCCATCGAGGTGGCTTGGGGTCGTGGTGATATCGATACCTTAAATGCCATCTTCGGTTTCACGGTCAAAAGCTCCAAGGGGAAGCCCACCAACGGCGAGTTTATCTCCATGCTCACTGAGCGGATTCGTTTGGATCGCAAGCTTGCAGTGTAAATAACAGAATAAAAAAGAGGTTCTTGAGGCGCCCTCCGTAAGGAAGGTGCCTCAAGAACCTCGTTTTCTTATGCATTTTCGATCATATCCCGTAATTTGGATGCCGCGGCGTAGGCTCTTTCATAGTACTGCTCCCAGGTCAGACGGCTGTAGAGCGGGGAGCGGATATTATCCTCCAGCATGATGGGACCGTTATAGGCGGAAGCCTTGAGGAGCTTTGCAGTTCTTTCCCAATCCCGTTTTCCGTCGAAGGGCAGAAAGTGCTCGTCAGCGGCGGGGATGCCCACGTTATCGTGAAGATGGATACAGATGACTCGATCCCCGTAGATCGGCAAAAATTCGCACCTCTTGGTGTAGCAGAGCTCATGTCCGCTATCCCAGCAGAAGCCCACCTCCGGCACCTTGGCGTAGTGATCCATCGCCCAGGCCACGTGAACGAGCTTGCGGATATTTTCAAAGGCGATGGAAACACCCTTGCCTACCGCATAGTCCACCAGCTTGTCAAAGCGGGCGATCCCTACCTCGGTAATAAGCGGGGAATCCCAGCCGGAGCCTAAATGAACCACCGTCTTGGTGATGCCGTTGTCAACGCAGGTATCGATGTTTTCCAGTTGTCCTGCCAGGAAAGCATCCCCCTCGGAACCCTCCTCCCACATGACGTTGACGCCCTTGAACGGAGCGTGGAGATTATCGATCTCAAATCCGGCGGCTTTCAGGGCGTCGCACCGCTCGTTGGTGGTCTGCCGATCGGCGATGCCGGGGAAGGCGGCCTCAAAGCCTACGGCCTTGGCCAATTTCAATCGTTCGTGAAAATCTTCCTGGGTCAAGCCGCCCAGGCAAAGTCCTAATTTTCTCATTTTTGTACGTCCTTATGATTTTGAATCAATTTTTTGGCAGTCCCCTGCAACAGATCCGCGATCTCGGGCAGGAAGTTGGTAGATTGCGCTTCATAGCCGCCGGATTTAAAGGCTTCGTCACTGGGGAAGTAGCCTTGGGAGCCGTTGGCGTTGCAGGCGGTAAGAATAAACAGCTCGGGATAGGCTTCCCGCAATACGTCGGCATATTGGGTAAAGGCCTCGCCCGCGTAGCCTGCAATGACGACGTTACCGAAGCCGAGGACGGAAACGGGCACCTTTATGAAGAGGGAGAGGGTATCCAGACGGGCAACACGGCGGCAGATGGCCTTGTCTGCCATATTAAAGCCTTCGGGCCATTCGCCGGTCTCGTTAAAATGCTTGACAACGGCCTTGCATTCGTCCATCTTTTCGATGTCGTCGCAACGGGTGCGCAAAAGCTTGGTGTCCACCGCGCAGGTCAGGCTTCCTTCCTCGCAGGGCTTGGTTTGGTTCCACAATTCCACCGCCGCATCGGCAATGGTTCGACCGATGACTTGGGTGTAGGCGTATTTTTTAACGAGGTCCTTGGTGGGCGCAATCATGGGATCGTGATGGTTGGTATCCCCCTGACAGCCGTTGACCAGAATGCAATGAACGTCCAGATCCTTTTCGGTAAAGCGGCGGACAAAGCCCGGCCAATCGGCAGAGAATTGATTACCGCCCACGGTATCGGGATGGGTGGCAAAGCCCACCAAGGCGATATCCTTGGCGCCCTCCCGTTCAAATTTTACAAGCCGAACGGTGTTGTCGGCCTTGCCGATGGGGAAGAGCTCATTGGGATCAATGGGCTTTTTTGGATTGGTGACGGAGGCACCGGTCTTATCCTTGAAGCGACGGACAAAGGAAACGGGCTTCGTCGTTTCTTTGGCGGCGATGGAAATTTTGGCCTCCTTCAGGTCATCCAACGCCATCTTTACCACGTCGCAGTATTTTCTGCGGAGCCATTCGTCGTACAGAGCATCGGTGATCCCCGGCGTAAAGGGGGTGGTAGAGGTGTGCTGATGGATGGCCTGCATGATGATGTGATCGGCTGGAATGCCGCATTTTTCTTCGATAAGTAATCGGATGGGGGTATCGGCGGCCTCGGTCATATACATAAAGTCGCCGGTGATGATGACGGCGGTGTCGGCCCCTACCTTAACCGCAAGGGCGTTCAGCTCAATGGGATCCAAAATGCCGTCGGAGACCCGAAGGGCAAAGTAGCCCGTAAGCTTGGTGCCGAAGGGCGGGGTTACATCAGCTCTTGCGAAGCCTGCTTGTAGCATGGTAGAAAACTCCTTTTTACGAATTGTTATGTTCTTCCATTTGGGCGGTATAGAGATTATAGTAAAGCCCCTTCTTTTCCAACAGCTCTTCGTGGCTGCCCTGCTCCTGGATCCCCTTGTCGGCAATATACAGGATCTTGTCACAGCCGGCGATGGTGGAAAGCCGGTGGGCGATGATGAAGGAGGTGCGCCCCTTCAACAGGTTGGCGATGCCCTCCTGTACCAGCTTTTCGGTCTCGGTATCGATGGACGAGGTGGCCTCGTCCAGAATCAGGATCCGGGGATCGGAAAGCACCGTACGGGCAAAGCAGATCAACTGCCGCTGTCCTGCCGAAAGATTGGAGCCTTTTTCGTTGACCTCGGTATCGTAACCGTTTTCGGTGTT
>CAYLIT010000100.1:0-6325 GCA_964383835.1 uncultured Eubacteriales bacterium | reverse complement strand
CTGTCACTTTATTCAATCCTTTGCATTAGTGTCGTATTTCTTACTCATTCATATTGTTATAAATGGAAACGCATGATATTTCAACATCTTTTTAAATTCGGAGGGTAAATTATGAAAAACAAATTGTTCGAAGGAGTTGCAACCGCGCTCATAACGCCATTTAAAGTGGACGGCTCACTTGATCTTGATGGGTTGGAAACCCTGATCGAGCGACAGATCGAAAACGGAATATCAGCAATTGTGATCGCCGGAACCACCGGCGAAGCCAGCACATTATCATTTGATGAATTCAGCCTATTGATCTCAAAAGCCAACGAATACATCCGCAATCGAGTCCCATTGATCATCGGTGCAGGAAGCAACAATACCTCAAAATCTTTAAAATTCAGTCTTGAGGCAGAAAAAAGAGGTGCCGACGGACTCTTGATGGTCACACCCTACTATAACAAAACGACTCAGGATGGCTTAAAACAACACTATCATTTCATCGCAGATCGCGTCAATCTTCCCATTATTCTTTATGACGTACCCTCCAGAACAGGCATGGGAATTGCGCCAAAGACTTGCAAGGAGTTATCGGAGCATCCCCGCATTTCTGCAATTAAAGAAGCGAGTGGTAATATCTCGAACACCATGGACATTGCGGCTGCAGCACCAAACCTCACCCTATACAGTGGAAATGATGATCAGCTTCTCCCCTTTCTTTCTGTCGGTGGAAACGGATTGATTTCCGTTGCATCTAATGTTGCGCCAAAGGAAATGAAGAGTATTTTTACATTTTTCAAGAATGGCGAAACAGAAAAAGCCATCCGCACGCATTATCGCATGCTCCCATTGATGCGTGCTCTCTTTAATGAAGTAAATCCAATCCCGGTAAAGAAAGCGTTACAGTTACTCAGCTTACCCGCCGGCGATCCAAGATTACCACTGGTCCCATGTAGCGCTCATACCGAAGCGCTTTTGAAAAATGCGATAAAAGAAGCGGGGTTATAACCCCGCTTTCGTTTTACAATTCAGTCCAGTGAACCAACCCGGAAACCGGCTCGCCAATTACAGTCAGTTTCTTCCCGGCAAAGATTTCTTCGGCATTACGTTTGAAATCGGCGCAAGTTAACAAGCGCGGCCGATTAATGCTTGTTTCAGAATCAAAGCCAAGTTCATAAACCCATGGACCGTTATAACCAACCTTCTTCAAACCGTTGACGATCATTTGCCAATCGATTGCCCCTTCACCGGGAAGCCAATGACGTTCATCAAGAAAATCATAATCAGAGATATGGACAGTCACGATTTTATCGCCGCAGGTTTTCATAAAGTTCTCGTGGCTGTCTCGCTCCCTCATGAGATGGTTTACATCAAAACAGACCCCAAGCCGATCATCCGCCTTCAAGACTTCAAGAAGATCAGCAGAGCTTCCTATCAAAGCGTTACGCGGTTGATTTTCCACCGCAATCCGCATGCCGAATTGCGCAGCAAATTCCGCAAGGATCGATAACGTACGCTGCGCCTGGGCGATCCAACGAGGTCGATTGCAAGGTGCAACCGGACCGCGGCAGGTATGCATCACAATGACCTTACAACCGAGAAAAGCAGCCTTTTCGATCAGGCGCTTATAAATTTCCAGCGTAGATCTGAATATTGCCTCATCGGGATTGGAAGGGCCAATCCGGTCCTCCGGTTTGTACGGAAGATGAATGGAGCGGATCTCCACTCCGGCATCATCTGCAACCTTTTTGAAATAGGGGTAGTCAGCATCTTCATACGCATCATACGGAAGACTGAGCTCCATCACTTCAATCCCATTCTCCGCATATTGACGCATCAATTCCTCGTTGATTACCTTTCCGCAACTTGAAAGTCCGATTTTCCAGCTCATTTTTGCACCTCCTTTAATGCCATCCGTTCTTTCCAATGAAGCAACCCAGACGTAGGGGTACCAATAACAGTTGGCGCCTTACCTGCAAAAAGTTCTTCTGCATTACGCTTGAAATCAGCGCAAGTCAGCTTGCGACGCGTGATCGATTCCGGTGCATCAAATCCGAGTTCATAAAGCCAAGGACCGTTATATCCGACCTCAACCAACAGACGAATGATCGTCTGCCAATCGTTTTTACCCTCACCCGGCAGCCAATGACGTTCATCAAGAAAATCGTAATCCGAGACGTGGAGGGTGATGATCTTATCACCACAGGCTCTAATAAAAGACTCTGCAGACTCACCAAGCAGATGGTTCGTATCATAGCAAACACGCAGTCGATCATCAGCCTTCAAAAGTTCCAAGATCTCAGCAGAGTTTCGACCCATGCAAGTACGGGGGAGATTTTCAACCGCAATCTGAATACCCATTTCTGATGCAAAATCAGCCAAAATTGAAAGTACACGTTGAGAAGCCGCGATTCTCGCTGAACGTTCCTCCTCTGCATAAGGTTCACGGCTGGGGTGGATGACTGCGATCTTACAACCAAGAAAGGCCGCTTTTTCTATCGAAAGTTTTTGAACGTCGACCGTCGTTCTGAACGTTTCCTCCTCCAGCCCGGCGGGATCGTTTATACCGGACGGATGAAACGGCAAATGAAAAGAGTGCGGAATAAGTTCATAATCCGCAACCATTTTTTTATAAGAACTAAGAACATCGGCTGTGTCATCAATGATCTGTTTAAACATCAGATAATCCACATTCTTATAAGACGACTTTGCCACAGGCAAGCCGAGTTCTAACGCATCGATACCATTTTCACGATACTGACGCAAAAGTTCTTCATCAAAAATTCTGATTGAATGACCCACTTTCCAGTTCATAACGCACCTCGTATAAAAAAATTGCGCTACGGACAAATATCCGCAACGCAATGGTGCCGGTGGTGGGACTTGAACCCACACGCCATCACTGACAACGGATTTTGAGTCCGTCTCGTCTGCCAATTCCAACACACCGGCGTATTATTGGAACATTTAGTATTATATTCGATATCTAACAAAAAATCAAGTATTATTTTAAAAATATTCAAAAAGAAACCGTATGCTAAACGCATACGGCAACTTTTAATCTTTTTTAAATTTAAATTTCCGCTCTTCCCCTTTGATCAAGCGCTTTACATTTTCGCGGTGAAGAATCAAAACCATGATCGCCAAGGCCAGCAAACAGATGCTTACAAACCAACGGTTTGCAAAATTATCACCGGTTACGATAAACATGGTGATCGGGCCGGAAAATCCGGCCAGGATGGAGCCGAGCGACACAAACTTTGAAATCGCAACAGTCAGAACAAAGACCGTAATTCCCACGACAAAGCATCGCCAGTCAACCACCAGGAATACCATGCCTACTACCGTAACAGCTTTGCCGCCACGGAAGCCGAAATAGATCGGGAACGCATGACCCATGGAGCAGAAAAATCCGCTGAAAGCCACCATTGCCTGCCAATAGGGTTCATCCTTAAAAATGATGCGTGTGATCACCAGCGGGATCAGAGTTTTCAAGAAATCCCCAAGCATGGTCAGCACGCCGATAGCAGGACCAAACGCCCGCACCATGTTGGTGGCACCGGCATTGCCGGATCCGGAATTGCGCACGTCGCTCTTCATCAATTTGGAAATCAAAATCGAACAATTGATGCTGCCGATCAGATAGGAGCTAACGGCAATCCCAACCAAAACAAGAATAAAAATGAATGTATCCATCATTTATCTCCTTTTTCACGGATAATGAACCGAATCGGAGTTCCTTTAAAGCCAAAGGTATCACGAATGCGGTTTTCCAAATAACGCTGATAGGAAAAATGGAACAAATCCTTACGGTTTACAAAGAAGACAAACGTAGGGGGTTGCGTTGAGGCTTGGGTCATATAAAAGATCTTCAGTCTCTTACCCTTGTCTGAAGGGGGCTGTACCCGTGCGGTAGCATCGTTAAGAACATCATTGAGCATACCGGTGGAGATACGACGCTTATTCTCTTCATAAGCCTCTTTTACAGCGGTCATCAGCTGAGGCAATCTCTGCCCCTCCAGTGCCGAAATAAAGATGATCGGCGCAAAAGACATGAACGCCAACTCGTGACGGATATCGGCGCGCAAGCGTTCCATGGTATTGGTTTCTTTTTCGATAGAATCCCACTTATTGACCGCAACCACCAACGCCTTGCCCTGGTCGTTTGCATAACCGGCAATTTTGGTATCCTGTTCGGTCACACCCTCTGCGGCATCTAACATGATCACGCAAACATCAGCGCGTTCCACTGCCATATAAGAGCGAATAACGCTATATTTTTCCACCGCATCTTCAACTTTTTTCTTTTTACGGATACCGGCGGTATCAATCAAAGAAAAGGTTCCGATATCGGTCGTATAAAGAGCATCCACCGCATCGCGGGTAGTTCCGGGAATATTGGAAACAATACAACGCTCCTCGCCCAAAAGGCGGTTGATCAGCGAAGATTTACCCACGTTCGGCTTACCCAAAAGCGCAACCTTTATTGGTGCCTCTTCTTCCTCTTCGGGACCATCAAAAGTGAGATACTCATAAACTGCATCCAGCAGATCGCCGGTTCCGCTGCCGTGCACAGAAGACACGGCAATAGGATCGCCCAAGCCCAAATTATAAAATTCATAAAACTCCATCGGCGGTGCACCAAGCTGATCCACCTTATTCACACCAAGCACGATGGGCTTACCGGAACGGTACAGCATATTGGCGATCTCGCGGTCATCGGCAGTGAGGCCGGTTTGAATATCGGTCAAAAAGATGATGCAATCCGCTGTATCGATAGCCATTTCGGCCTGATGACGCATCTGTGTCAGAATAATATCCTCACGCATCGGCTCAATACCGCCGGTATCGATCAACATAAAGGTTTTGGCACGCCATTCCACGTTTGCATAAATACGGTCACGGGTAACGCCGGGAGTATCTTCCACGATAGAAAGACGCGCACCGGCCAATTTATTAAACAGAGCGCTCTTCCCAACGTTGGGACGCCCTACAATTGCAACAACAGGCATTCTCATACAATCACCTCCCTAATATCTTATCCAACAGATCCATTCCGTCATTCATCGTAGTTTCAATCGGACGATCAAGCTTTTGCGATACTTCTTGCAGGGATACACTGTCCAAAAACAGATCCTGCTCAGATCGCAGCATACAACGGGGGATCAAGAGTCGCGGCGGTAAATCAACATCTTTCAGTTGATCCATAATGTCGCCACCGGTCACAAGACCGGCCACCGTGATCATCTCACCAAAAAAGTGATTAACGATCGGATAAACCTTAAACTCAAGGCCGGTGAACTTCTGCTGAATCTTTTGTAACAGTGCATTCATATAGTCTGCCGCAAGCACACCGCTGATAACCCCCACACTGCGCGGCAGGTCGTCCCCATCCTCAACCTTCAAAGCGAGCTCGAGCTCTTCCTGCAGGGAGCGCATAAGGCCCACGCCATTCTCAATTTGAGGATATCCATCGTAAAATTCCTCTTCCGGGATCGGTCGTTCGGCCAAAACGTAGAACTCATCTGACGGATAGCAACCGCGAACACCGTTGACTTTAAGTTGACGCGCACCGATAGATTCGATCAGATCAATTACTTGAATGGCATCTTCTTTATTAAACGGTTGCAAAGGATACAAGCCATCGCGATGGCAAGAAAGTCCAACCGGAACAACGCTGGTACTACGCACGCAAGGAGCAAGAGCTGCCAGGTCGTTCAGCGATTTTTCAAGCTGTTCGCCGTCGTTGACCTCTTTGCAAAGAACGATCTGACAATTCATTTGAATGCCTGCATCATAAAAACGTTTCAATATCTCGTTGATCTTAGCGGCATTAGGATTTGCCATCATCTTGACCCGAAGTTCAGGATCGGTCGTGTGCACGGAAATATTGATAGGCGAGATCCGCATATCGATGATTCGCTTGATATCCTCTTCCGATAAATTCGTAAGAGTAATGTAATTCCCCATTAAAAAGGAAAGGCGCGCGTCATCATCTTTGAAATAAAGCGTATTTCGTAATCCTTTAGGTAACTGATCGATAAAACAAAAAATGCATTTATTCTTACAGCTACGCTGGTGATCCATCAGATAGTCCTCAAAATCAAGACCAAGGATCTCTTCACTTTCCTTTTCGATCTCAAAAAGAACCTCTTCGCCGTCGATCTCCATCAACAGTGAGAGCTCGGTGGATGCTTCATAATACATATAATCGATCACATCGCGAACTTCATGCCCGTTCATTGCAAGCAATTTATCACCGGGCTTGAGCCCTAATTCTTCGCCCAGGGACTCCGGTATCACAGCGGTAATCAAAGCCGACATACTGCACCTCCTGTCA
>CAYLIT010000099.1:0-6381 GCA_964383835.1 uncultured Eubacteriales bacterium | reverse complement strand
ATTCGTTGGTGCACGATGATATGCCGGAAATGGATAATGATGAATATCGTCGCGGATTGCCGACCTGCCATAAAAAATACGGTGCAGATATGGCGCTTTTGGCGGGGGATGGGATCTTAAATTTCTCTATTGAATATCTTCTTAAAAATAGAAAATTATATCAACCTGATCGTTTTTTGGATGCCTTGGAGGTCCTTTACAATGCGTCCGGAGCGGATGGAATGCTGTGTGGACAGGCTTTGGATAAAATAGGCGAAACCCGGACGCTATCTTTGGATGAGCTTTTGACACTTCATCGCAAAAAAACCGGCGCTCTACTTTTGGCACCCATTAGAATTGCTGAATGTTTGTCAGGCGACAAACGAGAAGATTATGTAAACTATTGTGCTCGTATCGGGTTGGCATTCCAGATCAAGGATGATCTTTTGGATTTGGAAGGCTCTGCCGAAATGCTTGGGAAAGATACTGGAAAAGATCTGGAAGAGCACAAATCAACTTTTGTGACCATATTGGGTGCTGATGCAGCGAAGGAATACTTATATAATGAACTCGATTCTGCAATTATAGATGCGGATGGTGATCAATTTTTGCTTTGGCTGGCTGATTACATTGGTTCCCGGGAAAAATAAAAAGAAAGGAGAACTTTGAATGAGCGACAACGGCATCTTGAAAAATATCCGTCACCCCCAGGATATCAAGGAGATGGATTACAACGAGATCGCTGCTTTGGGTGAGGAAATCAGAACCTGTTTAATTGAAAATGTTTCTCATACCGGCGGTCATCTTGCGAGTAATTTAGGCGTTGTTGAGCTCACCATGGCGATCCACCGTGTATTCAACTCTCCTAAGGACCAAGTGATTTTTGATGTAGGTCATCAATGCTACGTTCATAAGCTGTTGACCGGTCGCTATGATAAGTTTCAATCTTTACGCCAGGAGGGCGGGCTTTCCGGTTTTCCGAACCCGAAAGAAAGCGAACACGATGTTTTAAAAACAGGACACAGTTCTACCGCGATCTCTTCAGCAGTCGGTCTTTTAAAAGCCTTTGAATTGCAGGGCGAAACAGACCGTTATGTAATCGCTGTGGTTGGCGATGGCGCAATGACCGGCGGTCTTTCTTACGAAGGCTTGAATAACGGTGGCAGAATGACTGGAAATCTGATCGTATTATTAAACGATAATGACATGAGCATTTCTGCCAATGTTGGTTCGTTGGCAACTTACCTTTCCAAAATCCGGTCCCGCCAAGCATATTTTCGTTTTAAGGACGGTTTGAGCCGCATTACGCTGGGAACGCCTTTGATTGGAAATGCGATCTATAAATTTTTCCAAAAGATCAAGCAAGCTTTGAAATCGGTCTTTTACCAGGGAAATGTTTTTGAAAATATGGGATTTGCTTATCTTGGGCCGGTCGACGGGCACAATCAGCGTGTTTTGGAACGGGTTATGGAACGCGCCAAAAAACTAAAAAAACCCTGCTTGATTCATGTGAAAACCGTAAAAGGAAAAGGCTATTCCTTTGCAGAAGATAAACCGACGGATTTTCACGGCCTTAGCTCCTTTAATATTGAAACCGGAGAACATGGGCATAAAGTAAAGCCGGACTTTTCCGACATTTTTGGTAATGAACTTTGCGCCTTGGCGCATGAAGATCCAAGGATCTGCGCTATTACTGCAGCTATGGCCCCCGGGTGTGGTTTGACAGAGTTCTCGCGCCGCTACCCAGAACGCTTTTTCGATGTTGGAATTGCAGAGCAGCATGCTTTGACTTTTGCCGGCGGTCTGGCTAAAAATGGAATGAAACCTGTATTTGCTGTATATTCATCTTTCTTACAGCGAGGATTTGACCAAGTTATTCACGATCTTTCTTTGCAGGAGGTGGATGCCACGATCTGCATTGATCGGGCCGGAATCGTGGGGGAGGATGGCGAAACCCACCAGGGGCTTTTTGATATTCCCATGCTTCTTCCGGTTCCCGGGATCTCGATTTATTCTCCGGCCTGCTATACGGATCTTAAGACTGTATTAAACCATTGTTTATTGAATTCTTGCGGGATTAATGCTGTTCGATATCCTCGCGGCTACGAACCGGATATGACATTGCCTTTTCAGTATCCCGAAGAGGATGTGGAGTGGATCGGTTCTTCCAATGAGCTCTGCGTCGTTTCTTATGGGCGTGAGATCGTTTCTTGCCTGAAAGGGATTCGAAAAGCAAATCGACAGGTGTCGTTTTTGAAATTAAACCGTATTTATCCCATTAGTGAGGAAACGGTCAAAAAATTAACGCATTACAAACGCATCCTGTTTATTGAGGAATGCTATCAAAATGGTGGAATTGGCAGTTATCTGGGAAATCTGTTGCTGAATCAAGGGTTTAAAGGACAATATCGCAATTTTGGAATCAAAAACTGCTTTTTGAAATCTGGAAAAATAGAAGATATTTTAAAGGAATGTCACTTGGATGGAGACAGTATCGCTGAAATGATCTTGCGGTTTGAGGCTGTATAATCATGAGATTAGATCAATATTTAGTAGCAAACGGATATTTTGAAAGCCGAAACAAGGCTGCTAATTCTGTAAAGTCTTGTCACTTTACAGTAAACGGCAAGCCTGTTGTAAAGCCGTCTTACGAGGTTTCTGACAATGATCTCGTCGAAAAACAGGTTGATGAAAAGATTTATGTTGCTCGTTCGGCGTATAAACTTTTAAAAGCTTATGTATCGTTTGATTTATCCTGGACCGGGAAGGTAATCGCAGATCTCGGTGCCTCGACCGGCGGTTTTTGCCAGGTTTTACTTGAAAATGGCGTGAAAAAGATCTATGCCGTTGATATTGGTACCGCTCAGCTTCATCCGAGTATTAAAGATGATACACGCATTGTAAATATGGAGCACACCAATGCTCGATATCTTACTGCCGAATCGTTCTCCGAAACTATCGATGCTGTAACAGCTGATCTTTCGTTTATTTCCATAAAAGCGGTATTGCCGACGATTTATCAAATCCTTTTGCGTGGCGGCGAAGCGGTAGTGCTGATAAAACCGCAATTTGAAGCCGGTCCCGCAAACCTTAATAAGAACGGCGTTGTGAACGATCGCAAGGTTCAGTTAAAAACAGTAGAGGATATCGCTTCTTTTGCCGAAAATATAGGGTTTGGTATTGGTGGAATCTCGTTTAGTGGATTGGCCGGAGAAAGTGGTAATCGCGAATATCTTCTTTATTTGGTAAAAGACTTTGAAACCGTTGTGCCGATTTCAACTGCGGCATATACCGCAGTCTATACGGAGGATTAACATGAGTAAAATTGGAATTATGGTCAATCCGGAAAAAGACGTGGGATTAGTGTATCTCAAGAAGATCATCGACATCCTTGAAGAACACGGATTTACATATGCAGTATCCCGTTGTGATATCGAAATTACTGTGGATTATTCTTTTTGTTCGCCTGAAGAATGTTTTAACGATGCACAGCTGGTTTTAACTCTTGGTGGAGACGGCACCTTATTGAAGGCGGCTTCTTATGCAAGCCAGTATAATGTTCCGTTACTTGGGATCAATTTGGGTCATCTTGGCTTTTTAGCTGAAATGGAGTCCAATGAGATCACTCTTTTGCCGCAGATTTTAGATAATAGTTATGAGTGCACCGAACGGATGATGCTCTCTGTATCGGTCCTCCGTGGATCTCGTTGTGTTTCAGAGGTCGTAGCATTGAATGATGCGGTCATTCGTGGCGGTATCGGAAAGCCGGCACACATTGTGATCGCCGATACCGATAGTGATCTGCTGGAGTATTTTTGTGACGGATTTATTGTTGCAACCCCCACCGGGTCCACTGCTTATTCCATGAGTGCCGGAGGGCCGATCCTGGAGCCTCGATCCGATGCGATCGTGGTTACGCCGATCTGCCCCCATACCTTGGGCTCTCGCTCGGTGGTGTTTGGCGCCGCGCAACAACTGATCTACGTTAAGGTGGCAAACGCCGACCGTATTCATGCATTGTTAGAGTGTGACGGTAGAAAGATCTATACCCTTAATGACGGTGATGTTGTTTGTATCAGCCGCCATTCAACGCCGCTTCGGTTGGTGAAACTGAAAAATAAAAGTTTCTACAAAGTACTGAATGAAAAAATCAGTCGGAGGATGTTATGAAAAATTTGCGCAGAGAAGCAATTTTAAAGATCATTGAGGAACAAGCGGTTTTTACCCAGGAAATGCTCGTTTCGATTTTGCAGGAGCAAGGCTGGAACGTGACCCAAGCGACTGTTTCGCGCGATATCAAAGCTCTCGGCTTGCACAAAACCTCCAACGGAAAAGAGACTCGTTATGTCAAGGGCTCTGCAGGTGGCCCTCCTCAACCCACGGCGATCCATGCCAATTCCATTTTGAATAACGGGATCATTGACGTGATCGAAGCGCAAAATTTTGTGATCGTGAAGTGCTATGCCGGTATGGCCGGTGCGGTTTGTGCCACTCTTGATAACATGAGTTTTCAGGGCGTAGCCGGTTCTATTGCCGGCGATGACACCATTTTCATCTGCACATTAAACAATGATTACGCTAAGAAGATCAAAGGAATTCTTACTGATATCAAGGAGTAAGGGGCAATGCTGACTTCGCTTCATATTGAAAATATAGCGATCATCGATCGGCTGGATCTGGAATTTAGATCCGGCTTTTCGGTATTGACGGGTGAAACCGGCGCGGGCAAAAGTATTATTATCGACTCTATTTTGCTGTTGCTTGGTAATAAGGCCTCGAAGGAGCTGATGCGTTCCGGTATGGAGTTTGGTATCGTAAGCGCTTGTTTTTGCGGGCTTTCCGATGAGGCTCTGGCTGTTTTAGACGCCAATGACCTGGAGCCGGATGACGATGGCAATATTACCGTCTATCGAAAAATCGGCGCCGACGGCCGTAATGCTGCTAAGATCAACGGGATCAATGTTACGGTTTCGCTCTTAAAAGAACTTGGTGCTTTGCTTGTTAATATTCATGGCCAGCACGATGGTGTTTTGCTGTTAGACAGCCGTCGCCATATTCATTATCTGGATGAGTTTGGCGGTATAGATAAAACGGTTTATGAAAATGCTTACACAACCGTGAGAAATCTGCGCGAACAGCTCAATGCCACGCAACTTAAAGTTGCTGAAAAAGAACAGCGAAGAGCGCTGTTGACGGAATGGCTTGGACAGTTGGAGCAGTGCTCGTTACGGGAAGGTGAGCATGAAGAGTTGTTACAGCGCAGGAAAAATATGATGCTGAATGCCGAGATCGTCGAAGGCTTACACACTTCGGTCACCGCAATTTATGACGGCGAGTTCCCGGCGGCTCAATTGGTAAAAGAAGCGCTTGATGCTCTGCAACCGTTGGAAAAGCACCTTCCAGACAGTAAAGAACTGTTACAGCGAGTGACACAGCTTTCTGCCGAACTGGACGATTTGGGCGCGGATCTCAGTAAACTGTTTAACGAATATGCCAGCGATCACATGGAGCCGGATGAGATCGAAAATCGCCTTGATCAACTGGAAGAGATCAAAAAAACATTTGGACCTACCGATCAGGACGTGTTGCGTAATCAGGCTAATTATCAGCAAGAGTTAGATCTGTTGGATAACTGCGAAGGCGAACTTAATGAACTGGAAAACGCTTATGTTGTGGCTCACGATCAATTGGTGAAAGTGGCTACACAGTTGACGAAACAACGTGAAAAAGCCGCCCTCGTGATGGAAAAACAACTTCAAGAAGAACTTTGTTACCTGGATATGCCCAAAGTGCGTTTTAAAGCCTGCGTGCAAGAGAGACGCAATGAACGCGGGGGCGTTCGTTACCGTGCCGACGGTAAGGATAATGTAGAGTTCTTTCTTTCGGCCAATGCGGGCGAAACGCCTCGTCCGTTGGCAAAAATCGCATCCGGCGGTGAACTTTCCCGTATCATGCTTTCTATGAAATCGGTTTTGAATCAAGACTTTGGTACGGTGATCTACGATGAGGTAGATACCGGTGTCTCCGGTGCCACTGCTGAAAAAATTGGTAAAAAATTAAAGAGTGGCGCAGGGGAGAGACAAGTATTCTGCATCACCCATCTGGCGCAGATCGCCGCCAGGGCCGATCATCATTATAAAGTGGCCAAAAAAGAGGCCAACGGACGGGTTTGTTCCGAAGTTTTAAATTTGGATCATGCTCAACGAGTGCGTGAAATCGCACGAATCATGGGCGGGGAAGAGCTTACGGAAACGCTTTTAAAGAGCGCAGAAGAAATCATTATAAATAGTGAAAATAATGATTGACATTCCCATTTTGATGTGTTATAATCATCGTTAGCCGCATATGCCAGGTCGAAAGGGAAACCTACCTGTCATAGCGAGTTTTCTATAAGAAAGTGAG
>CAYLIT010000098.1:0-6386 GCA_964383835.1 uncultured Eubacteriales bacterium | reverse complement strand
CCCTTGATTTTACTGCATTTCTTAGAAAAATCCTGTATCGCCACCCGCACCAAAACAAAAAGGATGCTGCAAAGCATCCTTCTTGTTTTGGTGCGAAACACATTGAAAACCGCGGTAAACCATGATATAATTCTAATACTTTACAAATAAATCCCACATTTACGGTTAAACCATATTTGGAGGTTGACGCTATGAAAATACTTTTTTACGATACACAGCCCTACGACAGGGAATCCTTTGAAAAAATATTGCCCAAATTTCCGGGAACTACGGTGGATTTTCTTAAAACCGACATTTCTCCCCGCACGGTTGATCTGGCAAAGGGTTATGATGCGGCTTGCGTGTTTGTGGCATCGGATGTCAATGAGGAGATTTTAGGCAAGCTTGCCGATTACGGGGTGAAGCTGATCCTTCTGCGTTGCGCCGGCTTCAACAACGTTGCTTTAGACGAGGCGAAGAAGCTGGGCATTACCGTGATGCGTGTGCCGGGCTATTCCCCCGAGGCGGTGGCGGAGCACGCCATGGCGTTAGCGTTTGCAGTGAACCGCCACATTCACAAGGCTTATATCAAGGTGCGGGAGAACAACTTCAGCCTGGTAGGACTGACCGGCTTTAACTTTAAAGGTAAAACGGCCGGGATCATTGGAACGGGCAAGATCGGTGCCGAGATGGCGAAATGTTGTCATGGGATCGGGATGCGCGTCATTGCTTATGATATGTATCAAAATCCCGACCTTCCCTTTGTGGAGTACGTGGAGCTGGACGAGCTGTTCCGAAGAAGCGATCTGATCTCTCTGCATTGCCCGCTGACAGAGGATACCTACCACATTATCAATATTGAAGCAATTGAAAAAATGAAGGACAACGTGATCCTTGTAAACACCTCAAGAGGTGCGCTCATCAGCACCGAAGATCTGATCAAGGGGATCCGTCAGCATAAATTTGCAGGAGTGGGCCTGGACGTTTACGAGGAAGAGGGAGAGAACGTTTTTGAGAACCGTGAAAACGAGATCCTGGAAAGCTCGGTAACGGCGCGTCTGCTCTCCTTCCCCAACGTGATCGTCACCTCCCACCAGGGCTTTTTGACCGATGAAGCGCTGGAATCCATCTCGTTCACCACCCTTGAAAACGCAAAAAGTTTCAAAGAGGGGGCGCCCATCAAAGAAAATATCGTTTGACCTATCGGATAATTTATGGTAAAATAGACGCACTAAAAATACGGAGATGATACAGATGAAGATTTATTTTTTGGGAACCTGTTCGGGAACCGAGCCGATGGCGGGAATGCATCAATGCTCGCTGGTGATGGAAATTAACGGAACCAATTATTGGTTTGATGCAGGGGAATGCTGCGGCTACACCGCCCATACCATGGGGATAGACGTGAACAAGACCCGGGCACTTTTTGTTTCCCATCCGCACATTGACCACATTGGCGGGCTCCCCCACCTGCTTTTCACCATGGACAAGCTGCTCAGCCGTGATGCAACCAGACGGATGATCCACAACAATACCCTCACGGTATTCTTTCCGGATCTTGAACTGTTCCAATCGGTCAAAGCCGTGGCCATGAGCCGTTTCAAGCCCAAATTTCATTTTGAGCTTGAAGAGCACCGTACTGAAGAAGGTCTGCTTTATGAGGACGAAAATATTCGGGTCACTGCTCTACATAACGAGCACCTTAAAGGGGACGGGGAGGACGGAATCTGGTATTCCTATTCCTTTTTGATCGAAGCAGAGGGCAAGCGGATCGTCTTTTCGGGGGACGTCAAACGTCCGAGCGAGCTGGACCCCCTGATCGGTGATGGGTGCGACTACCTTATCATGGAAACAGGTCACCACAAAGTCAAGGACGTTTGTGAATATGCCATCGGCAAAAAAGTTCCCCGCCTGCGGTTCAACCATCACGGTCGTGAGATCATCGGCGACCGTGCCGCCGCTGAAGCGTTGGTTGCTCAATATGCCGAAGAATCCGGCACCTCCATTATCATTTGCCATGACGGAATGGTGGAAGAATTATAATAACAAAGACGGTTGCATCGCAACCGTCTTTTTATTATAATTCCTCTAAAAATTCACCGATGCGCTTCAAGGCTTCCTTGATATGATCGGTGGAGTAGCAATAGGACGCGCGGATAAAGCCCTCGCCGCCCCGGCCGAAGGCCGGGCCGGGGACAACTGCCACGTGCTTTTTCTCCAGCAGCTGCTGGCAGAATTCTTCGCTGGTAAGACCGGTCTTTTGGATAGATGGGAAGGCGTAAAATGCGCCCTTGGGATCCCGACAGGTCAGCCCCAGCTTATTGAACCCATCCACGATCAAGCGGCGGCGGGCATCGTACTCCTCTGCCATTTCGGCCACCACGTCGTCGCAGACCGTCATGGCGGCGACCGCCGCATACTGAGAAGTCGTGGGGGCGCACATGATGGCGAACTGGTGGATCTTGGTCACCTGGCTCAAAATCTCTTTAGGGCCGCAGGCATAGCCTAACCGCCAACCGGTCATGGAAAAGGCCTTGGAAAAGCCGTTGACCACCAGGGTACGCTCCTTCATACCGGGGAGTGTGGCCACCGAAACGTGGTGCTTACCGCCGAAGGTCAGCTCCGCATAGATCTCATCGGAGAGCACCAGGATATCGGTACCCCGCAAAACCTCGGCGATCTTTTCCAGATCCTCTTTTTCCATGATCGCCCCGGTGGGGTTACAGGGATAGGGCAGGATCAACAGCTTGGTCTTGGGGGTGATGGCCGCCTTCAATGCCTCGGGGGTGAGTTTAAACTGATCCTCGGCTTTGGTTTCGATGATGACCGGCACACCGCCCGCCAGGCGGGTGATGGGCTCGTAGCAGACGTAGCTGGGCTGAGGGATGATAACCTCATCACCGGGGGCTACCACCGCACGGACACAGCCGTCGATGGCTTCACTGCCGCCTACGGTGACCAAAACCTCGGTCTTGGAGTTGTATTGCAGCTCGTATTTTCGGTTCAGGTAGGATGCGATGGTATCACGCAATGCCTGCAATCCGGAGTTGGAGGTATAGCGGGTCTTGCTATTCTCCAATGACAGGATACCGGCTTTACGGATCTGCCAGGGGGTGGGAAAATCCGGCTCGCCCACACCCAGCGAGATGACATCCTCCATGGTTTCCGCAAGGTCAAAAAACTTGCGGATGCCGGAGGGTTGGATATTAACGACCTCCGGGTTGAGAATCTTATTATAGTCCATCAAAGGGAGAATAAGCCCCGATCGTCAGACTCTGCATCACAGAGCTCCACGTCCAATTCTTTGTAGCGCCGGAGTACAAAGTGGGTAGCGGTGGAATTAACGTTTTCCAAGGTAGAAAGCTCCTTGGCGACGAACATAGCAACGCCCTGGAAGGTCTTGCCCT
This sequence comes from uncultured Eubacteriales bacterium, assembly GCA_964383835.1. Taxonomy (GTDB): domain Bacteria; phylum Bacillota; class Clostridia; order Oscillospirales; family QAKW01; genus QAKW01. Next base: position 3,000 of record CAYLIT010000098.1, on the reverse strand, counting down.
TAACGATGACGCAAAGGTCATAGCCGCCGGACATAAGATAAACGCTCTCTACCTCCGGGTACTTCATCACCTTTTCTGCCACCTCTTCAAAGCCACGACCGGCCTTGGGGGTGACCTTCAGCTCGATCAAAGCGGAAACGTTGGAAACGTCCACCCGCTCCCAGTCGATGACCGGCTTATAGCCACGGATGATGCCCTCTTTTTCCAGCTCATCCAGTTCTGCCGCCGCCTGCTCCACGGGGATCCCGGCCATGGTGGCCAGATCCTCCAGGGAGTAGCGGGCATTTTTATTCAATAATTTCAAAAGGGTCATATTCATAGTGATTGCTCCTTAGGATAAAGCGAATAATCCGAACACCGTTTTAAAAAGGCGGATTTTCACTCATCCCGTGTTAAAATACTCGTTAATCCGGCAGGATTAACTGCGTTTTGTGCCTTGGCTGAGCAAAAATCCGCTCTTTTTAAAATCCTCGACCCCAAAGGGAGCAGATTTTGAGTGAATTTTTCTCAATTCGGGCGAAAGCAGGCTGCCGCCTGGTGAGAACTAATTGGGAAAAAAGCGCCGAAATATGCCCCTTTGGGGCGGGTTCGGACTATTTGCTCTACCCTAATACAAGGGAAACTTTTTGCAGAGCTCCAGCACCTCGGCCAGAACACGTTCCTTATTCCCTTCAAAATCGGTGATAACGTCCTTGATCCAGCCGCCGATCAGCTCCATCTCGGGCTCCTTGAAGCCACGGGTGGTAACGGCGGGGGCACCGATACGGATACCGCTGGTCACGAAGGGCTTTTCGGGATCGTCGGGGATGGCATTCTTGTTGGCGGTGATATGCACCTCGTCCAGACGGTGCTCCAGCTCCTTGCCGGTGATGCCGTTGGTACGCAGATCCAGCAACAGCAGGTGGTTATCCGTACCGCCGGACACCAGGTTGACACCCTCGGCCAACAGCTTCTTTTCCAAAGCCTTGGCGTTGGCAATGACCTGCTTCTGATACTCCTTAAACTCCGGCTTCAGCGCCTCACCGAAGCAGACGGCCTTGGCGGCGATGATATGCTCCAGGGGACCGCCCTGGGTGCCGGGGAAAATGGCCTTATCGATGGCCTTGGCGTATTCTTCCTTACAAAGGATCATACCGCCACGGGGGCCACGAAGGGTCTTATGGGTGGTGGTAGTCACGATATCCGCATAGGGTACCGGAGAGGGATGGAGACCTGCGGCAACCAGACCTGCAATGTGGGCCATATCCACCATAAACAGAGCACCTACACTCTTGGCAATCTTGCTGATACGCTCGAAATCGATGGTGCGGGGATATGCGGAAGCGCCGGCAACGATCAGCTTAGGGCTATTCTCCTTCGCCAGCTTTTCCAGCTCTTCATAGTCGATGCAGCCGGTTTCAGCAGAAACACCGTAAGGCACAAAGTTGAAGAACGCACCGGACATATTGACCGGACTGCCGTGGGTCAGGTGACCGCCGTGAGCAAGGCCCATGCCCAGTACGGTATCGCCGGGCTTGAGGAAAGCAAAATAAACTGCCATATTCGCCTGGGCACCGCTATGGGGCTGAACGTTGGCGTGATCGGCGCCGAACAGCTCGCAAGCACGTTTACGGGCCAGTTCTTCCACCACGTCAACACAGTGGCAACCGCCGTAGTAACGCTTGGCGGGATAGCCTTCGGCATATTTATTGGTCAACACAGTTCCCATAGCCGCCATAACGGCAGGAGATGCAAAGTTTTCAGAGGCGATCAGCTCAATGCCGTCCTGCTGGCGCTTGTACTCGGCCTGAATGGCGGCACCCACCTCTGCATCCATACCGTTGATAAATTCCATGTTCTGTTCTAAAAGCATTTTGGGTTCTCCTTTACTTTTTGCCTAATTCCTTAGTTCTCTCATACGCTTTTACTACTGCATCGATGGCTGCGGCACGGAAACCGCCCGTTTCCAATGCTTTTACACCTTCAATGGTACTGCCGCCGGGGCTGCAGACCGCATCTTTCAAGGCGCCGGGATGAGCACCGGTCTCCAAAACCGTTTTGGCACTGCCCAGCACCGTTCCTGCCGCCAATTCCATGGCGATATTCCGGGGCAGACCGCAGGCTACGCCGCCGTCGGCCAACGCCTCTACAAAAAGATAGACAAAAGCCGGGCCGCAGCCGGAAAGAGCGCTACCCGCATCGATCAGCTTTTCATCCAAAGCAAACAGCTTGCCGGCTTCGGCAAACAACTTGCAGAACTCCTCGGTCTCAGCCGCATTTGCTTCGGAAGTGTAGAGGATCCGTCCCTCCCCCACCTGCACCGGGGTGTTGGGCATCATACGGATCCAGGGACAATCCAGACCCAGCATCTCTTTCAGGGTGGCAAGAGCCAGACCTGCCGCCATGCTGACCATCACCGGGCGGTGATCCGCCGGGATCATGGTTTTAAACTCTGCCAACACCGTGCCCATCACCTGAGGCTTAACGCCCAAAATAATGACGTCACACTTTTTGGCAATTTCCTGATTGGTAGAAACGTAAGCGCCCAGCTTCTCTGCCAATGCTGCCACTTTTTGAGAATCGGCATCTGCCAACAGAATGGCGCTGCCGCCCACCGCTTTCGCCGCCGCAGTAGCCAGGGCGCCGCCCATATTACCACAGCCGATAAATCCGTATAACATTGTTTTACCCCCTGATCTGTCCGTCACCACGGACGACGTATTTATAGGTAGTCAGTTCCCGGAGCCCCATGGGGCCTCTTGCATGGAGCTTCTGGGTGGAGATCCCCATCTCACAGCCCAGCCCAAACTGACCGCCATCGGTAAAACGGGTGGAAACGTTCACGTAAACCGCCGCACTGTCCACCATAGCGGTGAAGAGATCGGCATGTTCACGGGTTTCAGTAATGATAGCCTCACTATGGCCGGTGGAATGGGCGGCGATATGAGCGATCGCTTTGTTCACGTCCTCTACCACCTTGACGGCCATGATATAATACAAAAATTCGGTATCGAAATCCCG
>CAYLIT010000097.1:0-6432 GCA_964383835.1 uncultured Eubacteriales bacterium | reverse complement strand
GGGGACATTGGTGCACCTCATCATCGCGGATCAGTTTTTGCACCAACGCCTTTAATTCTTCGGAATTGTTAATATTTCCGGCCTTGATCGCCGCTTTACAAGCCACCGTCTTTAACGCATGGTTTTCGCGCTCAGTGCTGTCGTTTTGCCCGCCGCGCATCCATCCGGAAAGAATTTCGGTAAAAGCATCAGTCGCAGATTCACCGGTCAAACAAACAGGACGACTCCGCAATACGATCAGACGCTCACCGAAGGCGTCAATCTCAAATCCGATCCGTTCAAATTCCACTTGATGCTCAAGGGCGAAATTCACCTCATCCAGATCAAGGCGAATATTTTCGGGCACCAAAAGCTGTTGCTGAGCACGCTTTTCGGCCTTATTTTCTTTCAACAGACGCTCAAAAATCATCCGTTCGTGAGCCGCATGCTTATCCACAAGATACAACTGATCGCCGCTCTCAACCAGAATATATGAAGCAAATACTTCACCAATATAGCGATAGGGAATCTCCGGCTCATCCTTTACGATCGTTTGTTGCTCGGGTTCTGTGGGAATCTCCATTTTACGCACGATCGTGGGCTGTTCGAGCTTTTTTGACCGGTCGTCGGGTGTTTCCCTAAGAACCTGAAATTCATCGGCTTTGAAAGCGGTTTTAGGTGAAAGGGTAACGAACTGTGTTTGATCCTTCTGCGATTCCTTCACCTTATGTTCAACTGCAGAAGAAGGTAGCGTCTTCTCGACCGCCATGGGTTGCAGGTTCTTCTCAACCGCAGGCATCTTAGCCACCGTAAACAGCGGAGTTGGCTTTTCCAATACCGTCACGGCACTATGCACTTTCGATTTGGGCGTAATTTTGGGGGCAACAGGCGCAGGTGCGGTGAAATTCTTCTCAGTTACCGCCGTTTTTTCGTCTTCTTTTTGCAGAGTTTGCTTATTCAAAGCCCCCTTAATGGCGTAATAGACAGCCTCAAAGATCAGCTTTTCGTTGGAAAACTTCACTTCCATTTTGCTGGGATGCACATTCACATCCACTAAACCGTACGGAAGCTCAATTTTCAGCACACAGATCGCGTGACGGCCGTGAAACAGATCGTTGCGGTAAGCCTGTTCGATGGCGGCAAAAACCGTTTGACTGCGCACCAATCGACCGTTGATGTAGCACAACTGATAATTACGGTTCGGCTTGGTTACCGTAGGCTCTGCCGCATAACCGTAAACACGAACCCGTTCTACGGTCGTGTCTACCTGCAGCATACCTTTGGTCACATCCCGCCCCATTACCGCATAGATCACGTCCAAAAGCTTTCCGCCACCATCCGTGGTCAGGGTGGACTTTCCGTCCTGGATCAGCTTAAACGCGATATGGGGATTCGAAAGAGCCAAACGATCCATCAAAGCAGCAATGTTGCTCCCCTCAGAACGGTCGGTTTTCAAAAACTTCATCCGAGCGGGCGTATTGAAAAACAGATCCCGCACGATGATGGTAGTTCCTTGGGGCGCGCCGATTTCATCACAGCTCACCTCTTTGCCGCCCTCCAGTTCCAGGCGCGTACCGATTCCATCGGCAGAGGTCAGCAATTCGATCCGGGACACCGCAGAGATGGCCGCCAGTGCTTCACCGCGAAAACCAAGAGTCTCGATCGCATAAAGATCCGAAAGATCACGGATCTTACTGGTGGCATGACGAAGGAAACAGCTACAGGCATCTTCACGATTCATACCGCAACCGTCGTCCGTCACCCGCATATAGGTAATGCCACCGTTTTTGATCTCAACGGTAATATGCTGTGCACCGGCGTCCATGGCGTTTTCAACCAATTCCTTGACAACGCTGCCGGGGCGCTCTACGACCTCACCTGCGGCTATTTTATTGGCAATATCCTGATCCAAAACCCGAATCTTAGGCATTCCCTTACAGCTCCTTTGCTTTTTGGGTCAATTCATAAAGAATTCCCATGGTTTCAATGGGGGTCAACGTGGTTACATCAAGCCCCTTCAATCGGTCGATGATCGCGCATTGCTCCATATACGAAAGACTGATCTGCGTTTCATCCTCCTGCATCGGTGCGGCGGCACGTACAGGGCGCTTTTCGCCGCTTTCAAGTTCCTGCACGATCTCACGCAGAATCTTCTTGGCATTTTTGACCACCTCGGGGCGAACGCCGGCCAACGCCGCAACCTCAATACCGTAGCTTTCATCAGCGCCACCAGGCACAATCTTACGCAAGAAGATAATATCATCACCGCGTTTTTTAACGGCAATGTTATAATTTACAATGCCCGTCCCCTGATCCCCAAGCTCACAAAGCTCATGATAGTGGGTAGCAAACAGGGTCTTGGCACCTAACTTTTTAGGATCATTTACGTATTCCATCACTGCCCGTGCGATACTCATGCCGTCATAGGTAGAAGTACCGCGCCCAATCTCGTCAAAGATCAGCAACGAAGAGGATGTGGCGTGATCCAAAATGTGAGCAACTTCGGTCATTTCGACCATAAAGGTAGACTGACCGGACGAAAGATCGTCGGAAGCGCCCACACGAGTAAAGATCTTATCCACAATGCCGATATGGGCACTGCGAGCCGGAACAAAGCAACCAATCTGCGCCATCAGTGTGATCACCGCCACTTGACGCATATAAGTGGACTTACCGGCCATATTCGGCCCGGTGATCAGGGCAAGGCGCTGATCGGCCTGGTTCAGCATGGTATCGTTTGGTACAAAAAGATTGCTCTTTGCCACACTCTCCACCACGGGATGGCGGCCTTCCACAATGTGGATCTCATCGCTTTCATCCACGGTTGGGTTTACATAATTATTGTCCTGTGCCACCTGAGCAAAGGATGAAAGAACATCTAACATTGCAAGTGCAGAAGCCGCCTGCTGGATCTCTTTCAGATGCTCACCCACGGTGTTGCGCACCTGGCAGAAAAGCTCGTATTCACGGCTTTGGCACCGTTGATTGGCATACAGGATCTTAGTTTCAAGATCCTTAAGTTCCTCGGTGATATACCGCTCGCAATTGACCAAAGTTTGTTTGCGGATGTAACGGTCAGGAACCAGATCGTTATAAAGCTTGGTCACCTCAATGTAGTAACCAAACACCTTATTATAGCTGATCTTCAGGGATTTGATGCCGGTGGCTTCACGCTCCTTGGCTTCCCAATCCAACAAAATGCGCTCAGAATCCTCGGTCAGCGCGCGGTACTCATCAACTTCAGCATCGTAGCCTTTACGAATGATTTTACCCTCACGAATGGTGACCGGCGGATCGTCGGCGATCGCAGAGCTGATCAGGGTATAAAGCTCGTCCATATTGGAAAGCTTTTTATCCACCTCTTTTAAAAGCCCCGCACTGAAGTTTTGCAATAAATTCTTAATAGCAGGAAACAGTCCAAAGGTCTGCCCCAAAGCACTGATGTCCCGCGCGTTGCAGGTACCCAGCATGACACGGGTCATTAACCGCTCCATATCGTACGTTTTACCGAGCAGTTCACGCAACTCATCCCGAAGCATCACATTATTCTTCAGTTCTTCTACCGCAGAAAGACGGCGGTTGATATCGTTGATGTTGATCAGGGGACGTTCCAGATAAGAACGTAACATACGGGAACCGGCGGCAGACTTGGTCTTATTTAGGACATGGAACAGGGTTCCTTTTTTATCGCTGCGCCGAATGCTTTCCGTCAATTCCAGATTGCGGCGGGTAGCCGCATCCAATTCCATGTATTGCTCCGGCTGAAAGACCTTCAGCTTGTCCAAATAACCAATATCACATTTTTGTGTTTCGGATATGTACGCCAGCAGATAATACAGACAATTGATGCTCTCTTCGTTTTCAGGGATCCCCAGCGCTTTGATATCCTTCACACGGAAGTGCGCAACAAGGGCCGACTCACGGCCGGTATCCTCCGACATTTCAAGGCCGGTGACCAAAGCACCCAACCGTTCACGGGCGTAATCAACGACATCCTGCATGGCGCCGTTTTTCTCGTTTACCAGAATCTCACTGGGTTCAAAGCGCCCCAGCTCGTTGATGACCGCCTTATGATCAGCATTTTCCAAAGACGTCATTTCAATGTCGCCAGTGGAGATATCCGCAAATGCAACTGCCGCGCGATCCTCGCCGAAAACAATACAGGAAAGATAGTTATTCTTGCTGTCGTCCAGCATACTGGATTGGGTCACCGTACCGGGCGTGATCACCTTGATCACATCACGACGGACAAGCCCTTTGGCTTTTTGAGGGTCTTCTACCTGCTCGCAGATGCCGACCTTATAACCGTTTGCCACCAATTTGGCGGCATAGTTTTCATAGCTATGGAACGGAACACCGCACATCGGCGCACGCTCATCCATACCGCAATCCTTCCCTGTTAAGGTCAACTGCAGTACTCTCGATGCCGTAACAGCATCATCAAAAAACATTTCGTAAAAATCACCGACGCGATAAAAGAGGATATAATCCTTATAGCGGTTTTTGATCTCAAAAAACTGCTCCATCATCGGAGAAAGCTTACCCATGGGAAAACCTCCTGAAATTGATCAATTAGTGGCAGCCGCCGCAGGTAGAACAATCATGCGTACAGCTTGTGGGCTCCTCACCGGTCACGTAGAAAGAAATCACACCGTTGACCTGAGCCATCAGCTCTTCAACCGCCTTGGCAGTCCGCTGCATGGCGATCATCTTATCGTTGGCCATGATCTTTTCGTAAACGCCCTTGATACGCTCCTCGATCTCCGCAATACGCTCGGGATCCTGATCCTCAGCCTCAGAGAGAGACATCATGGTCATTCTGTGGAGGTTGAACTCCTGGGCAAGCTTCTGCACCTCTTCATCCTGATCATAAGCCGCTTTGGCAGCGTTATACTTCTGGATCTGCTCACTGCTCTGCAGGAGAGCACCTAATTCTTTTGTTTTTTCAATAATTTCAGTCATAATATTACTCCTTTATTTTTCCATCCAAGGACCAGGACTTGGCCTTGGTGATCGTTACCGTACAAAATTGACCGATGAGCTCGGCACCGCCGGAGAAATCCACCGTTTTACCCCCCATCGTTTTACCGGACAGAATGTTGGGATCGTTCTTGCTGACCGATTCCACGTAGACCTTCAGGTCTTTCCCTTCCAATTCCTTATTCTTTTTCAAGCAAACAGAGTGCTGTAGCTCCAGCAGGCGGTTGAACCGTTCCTTCTGGACAGACTCCTCAATTTGATCTTCATAAAGGGACGCTTTAGTTCCCGTACGCTTAGAATAGATAAACGTGAAAAGATTATCAAATTGTACCCGATCCACAAGTTCCAGCGTCTTTTGGAAATCCGCCTCGGTTTCACCGGGGAAACCGACGATCACATCGCTGGTCACTACCACATCCGGCATCACCTTGCGCGCATACTCGATCAATGAATAGTATGAATCGGCAGTGTAATTTCGATTCATCCGCTTTAAAACCGCATCACTACCGGCCTGAAACGGTAACTGAAGCTGATGGCAAACCTTTTTGCAAGAGGCCATGGTATCCAAAAGCTTAGTACTGCAATCCTTGGGATGACTGGTTGTAAAGCGGATCCAGAACTCGCCTTCGATCCGATCGATGGCCGTCAAAAGATCGGCAAAGTCCATCTCCCCTTCCAGGTCTTTTCCGTAGGAGTTTACATTCTGACCCAACAGGGTGATGTCCCTATAACCACTTTGCACCAACTCTTCCACCTCGCGCAGGATCTGCGCGCTGGCACGACTGCGCTCCCTCCCTCTTACATAAGGAACAATGCAGTAGGTGCAAAAATTATTACAGCCGTACATCACAGAGACCCAGGCCTTATGAGCGTCATCGCGTACAATGGGAAGATCTTCTGCGATCTCCGGCACCTCTTGGCGGGTGAAGATCTTTTGACGATCCGTCAAAACCTGCTCCATCATGCCGGGAAGATTTGGGATCATAGAAGGGCCAAAAACGATATCAACATGCTTGTACTTGGATTTGATCTGTTCCTGGACTGTTTCCTGTTGCATCATACAGCCGCACAGGATGATCAGCATATCCGGCCGGGCGGCTTTTAAAGATTTTAACGCGCCCACATTACCGTAGACCTTCAGCTCAGCGTGTTCACGCACAGCACAGGTGTTAAAAAGTACCAGGTCCGCCTCTTCGGCATCCTCGGTAAAGCCATATCCCATTTTTGACAGCATACCCTTGATCCGTTCGCTGTCTGCCACATTTTGCTGGCAACCGTAGGTACGCACACAGGCCAGTGGCTCCCTGTCTTCCACCACGATATGACGGACTCGCGACATACTCATTTCTCTATTCAATTCCGCCTCCTGCGAAGTTGCTTGTACATTCATTTAAACATAGTGCTCCATATTAAAATATTATATTTTAGTATAACATAATAATATAATTATGTCTATAGAAGAAATAAAAAAAG
>CAYLIT010000096.1:0-6474 GCA_964383835.1 uncultured Eubacteriales bacterium | reverse complement strand
GTGGTCAACGTGGGCGATGATGGCAATATTTCTTAAATCTTCTCTGATCATTTTTAAACCTTCTTTCTGCATAACAGAAAAATTATACCAAACACACAGGCAAATTACCATATCTATTTTTGCCAAAATTCTGTATTTTTTCATCTTTAATTACAAACAATATCCTAAAAGGAGCGATGAAGATGGTAAAAGGAAAAGATCTGATGGTATTTTTAGCGACGCCGCTGTTGATCGTGAGTATGCTTTTTATGATGAGCGCCGGGGGCAGTACCGCCTCCACCGCCGCTTACGATTGGTATTTTCAGCCCAACGAGGAGCACCGCCAGCCGGAGGTGACCAAGGAATTTGATTTTACCGGCTACCCAGTGCTGTATTGCGGCGAGGAGAGCAAAAAACAGGTGGCCATCACCTTTGACGCAGGCTATGATAAGGGGACGCACAGCGCCATTTTGGACACTCTTCAGGAAAAACAGGTACAAGCCGCCTTTTTCGTGGACGGCAACTTTCTAAAGCAAAACGAAGCGATCGTCAAACGAATGGCGGCAGAGGGACACGTTATCGGCAATCATACCCTGAATCACGCGGATATGACCGCCCTCACCGACCTTGCCGCCTACCGTGCGCAGATCGACGGCTGGAACGAGATCCTCACGGGCTACGGTATCACCCCCAGCGGTTATTTCCGCTTCCCCTGCGGCAGATTTTCCGCCCGTGCCCTGGACTATAACAGCCAGTTGGGATTGACCAGCGTTTTTTGGAGCTTTGCCTATTATGACTGGGTGGAAAACGATCAACCGGAGCCGGAAGCGGCCTTACAAAAGATCATGAGCCGAATGCACAACGGTTGCGTTTTGTTGCTCCATTCCACTTCACAGACCAATGCAACCATATTGGGCGAGCTCATTGACCGTCTGCGTTCCGAAGGCTATGAGATCGTACCCTTAGAGCAAATGAAAACGGCATAGCGTTGCTATGCCGTTTTCATTATTTATATTCAATGATATGGGTGTGCAGGCGTTCGGCGCCTCGTGACAGGGGCATGATGCCCTCTTTTTGGGTGATATCACCGCTATCGCCACGGGTGGAGCAGATACCCTGCCAGGGCTCGATGCAGATAAAGGGTGCACCGTAGGGCTGCCACAGCAGCATATATTCACACTCGGGGAAGGTGACGGTGGTGGTCTGCCCGCTCACACGGTGAACCAGGCTTGCCTTGCGGGATTGGATATTTTTGAAGATCAAGGCGTTGGTCTCAAAATAAGCCTCTTTCAGAGGAAGAACGTTGCCCTGTTCCAAAATCGGCTCGGTCTTGCCCGAGAAGACGGGACCGTCCTCCAAAAGATGATTATACAGTTTCTCTTCCCGCTCGAACACCACGTCATAGGATTCGATGCCCTCGGGGCAAGCGTAGGCCTCGTGGGAGCCGATGGAATAATACATCGTCTCCTCCGAGCGGTTGGTAACTTTGTATTCCACCTTGATCCCATCCCCCAGGAGGGTATAGGTGATCCGCAGTTCAAACTGCCAGGGGTACTGCTTCAGGGTCTCTTCATTGGCTTTTAATACGAAGGTGGCGGTCTCTTTTTCGTAAGATTCCACCTCAAAGACCGATTTTCTTGCAAAGCCGTGCTGGTTGAGGGTGTAGCTTTTGCCCTGATAGGTATACTGATTGCCGGGCAGGCCACTACAGATGGGGAACAGCACAGGGGCCACCCCCGCCCACCAGGCAGGGTCGCCCGTCCACATACGGCTCTTGCCGTCCTTGACCACCTTACGGATCTCGGCACCGAGTTCGTTGATTTCTATGTATAAGACTTCATTCTCTAAAATAATCATTTATTTCACCTTTGGTTTGATTTCTTCTTCCATCACCTTAAACAAATTGGGTGAAAAGCACCGAAATATGCCGCTTTGCGGCGGGTTCAAGTTTAATTGCTCACCCTACGGGTGGTTTTGATCTTCCAGTTGAGATGCTCCGCATCGGCGCGGTATTCCATGGTAGGCTCCCAGCCAAGGCGGGAATCCAGTTCTACCAGAGGGATGGTGGCTTTTGTATTTTCGATCTCTGCCTCCCCGATCTCCCAAGTGGCACCGGCGGTGTTGGTCATGGAATACAGACGGATGCCCTGTTTTTTGGCCTCCTCAGCCTCGCTGACGAAATACTGACCGGGTCCTTCAAAATAAAGGGCATAGTCGGCAATCTTATCGGGAACCCCTTCCCGCTCCAGCCGCTCGAACATTTCAAATGTAACCTCTAAGGTGATCCCCTCGGGCAGGTTGCGAATCAGCTCCAAGCGGGACTCCACCGGTCGCTTGCCCCAGTTATAGCTCCAAAGCACCAGCTCGGCTTCGGGCTTTGCCTTTTTAAGGGCGTTTTGGATCATGGTCAACAGCAAGGGGTAATCATAGCAAGGCCACCAGCCGGGGTTGGGCTTATCCTTGATGATCCGCTCGCCGTTCGGCAGGCGGTTTTCCAACCGCATCATCCCGGAGGTGCGGTCGTCCCGACTGCGGAACTCGCAGGATTCCCCCACCAGAACGACCCCCTTAAAGCCGGGGCAAGCACGGAACAGATCGCCGTAAAGGTGATCGTAAAATTCCTGCCCCTCCTCGCCCTCGGGATAGACCTCGTTTTTCAACTTACTGAGACGTAAACGTCCATACCGTAGCCTGCGGCACGGTAGATCAGGTCGTTGAAATCCTGATAGCCGTGATCGGATTGGTTCAATCCCCGAACGAACAGCAACAGCGCCGTAAAGCCTGCGTGCGCCAGCGCCTGTATATGCTGATCGGGGAACTGATCCAGCCCGTAGCCGCTGTGGGTCATACGGGTATCGTAAAGAGGTGTATGCACCATATCCTGCAGATCCAGAAAAGGCCCCTCTGCCAGGTTCATCAGATCCTCTAAAAAATAGCCCGCCTGCGCCGCATAGCGTGCTTCGGCACCGGCCAACAGAATACAGGTCTCTTCCACCAAAAGGCGGTATTGATTTTCTTTTAAATCGGCATGATGGTCATAAACAATAGCCTTTGCAGGGAGTTCTCCCCCCCGCCTGCAGCCGCAGGGAAAGACCCATGGATACGGCAAAATAATCCAAAAGATCCCGGGCGGCGTTATAAAGCACCCGATCCTCGGTATGGGGAATCCAAATGCTCCACGCATCGGTCACTTCGATCTGACCCGCGCCGCAAACGGCATACTCCATTCTGCGGTTCGGCTTATGGATCTGAAGCAGCCGCTTCCGGAACTGGTAATTGCGTTCTTTTTGCATGGCACTCACCTCTGCCCCATTATATAACAGCCGATTATAAATTACAATAAAAAAACAGAATATTTCATCTAATTCCACAGGCTCTCTCATATACTGCTACGAGGTGTTTTTATGTTGGATTTTTTCTCTCATGCTTTCTCTTCCCCGCTTTCAGCCATGGTGGTTTTGGTGACCTTAGGGGTATTGTTCGTCAACGGCTGGACCGACGCCCCCAACGCCATTGCGGCAGGGGTCTCCACCGGCGCGATGACCATGCGGCAGGGGGTGTTGCTGGCCACCGTGATGAATATCTTCGGCGGGGCCGCCGCCATGGTATTGGGTCAAAAGGTGGCCGAGACCGTTTACTTTTTGGGGGATTTCACCCCCGACGGACGAGGGGCCGCCGCTCTTTCGGCGGCGTTGTTGGCGGTGATCCTTTGGGCGGTCATCGCCTGGCGCTACGGCATCCCTACCAGCGAAAGCCACGGACTGATGGCGGGGTTGATGGGAGCCGCCATCGGCCTTGGTGAAGGCGGTATCTCCATGCCCGCCCTTTACCGGGTACTGATCGGTCTTGTTGTTTCGGTGGGGGTGGGCTTTTTGATGGGCTGGACCCTTTCCCGCTGGTTCGGGGCGTTGAAGCTTCGTCCCCGGCTATGGCGGCTGGGGCAACAGCTTTCGGCAGCTTTGATGGCCTTTGCCCATGGGCTACAGGACACCCCAAAATTTGCCTCTATTTTGCTGCTCTCGGGGATGTTTTGGGGCGGTGAGCAGTTTGTCTTACCCCTTTGGATGATGGTGCTGTGCAGCCTTGTGATGGGTCTGGGAACCCTTTTGGGGGGAGGGAGGATCATCCGCACCGTGGGCAGTAAAATGGTGCACATCGATCAAAAAGAGGGATTTGCCGCCGATCTGGCAGGCACGGTCGCCCTTTTTCTTTCCACCCTGCAGGGACTGCCGGTCAGCACCACCCACGCCAAGACCTGCGCTCTGATGGGGGCCGCCGTAGCCAAGGACGACGGCTTTATCAACCCTAAAATTGCAGGCTCGATGTTTTTGGCCTGGGCGCTGACCTTTCCCGCCTGCGGCGCCCTTGCGTTTTTACTTACAAAAATTTTTCTTCTATTTTAGGGTTGCATATCAGAACATTTGTGCTATAATATCTTCATAAGACTATGCAAGGAGGGATCTCGTGAAGGTTGCCATTATCGGTTCCAGAGAGCTGGAGCTTCAGGATTTTTCGCCCTATCTGCCCAAGGAGGTCACCGAGATCGTATCGGGCGGCGCCATCGGCATCGATCGTTGCGCCCGGCGGTATGCCCTGGCTCGCGGCTTGAAGCTGACGGAGTTTTTGCCGGATTACGAAGTCTACGGCCGCCGCGCCCCCCTTTTGCGCAATCTTGAGATCATCGACTACAGCGACCTGGTGCTGGCCTTTTGGGACGGTTCTTCCCGCGGCACTCAATTTGTTATTGAAAATTGCAGAAAGAAAAATAAGCCCTTTAAGCTTTTTACCGTCAAATAAATGCCAGCGAAAATTTTTCGTTGGCATTTTTATTGATTTTTTACCGATTATGATATGATTAAAACAGAATAAACGATCGGAGGAAATTCCATGAATTTCGGCATCAACGTTTTTGATTTCGGAGCCAAGGGGGACGGTATTGCCGACGATACCGCCGCCATCCAGGCCGCCATTGATTATGCCGCAGAACGGGGCGGCGGCAAGATCCTGTTCCCTTATACCAAGGGCGGCTACCGCATCGCCTCCCCCGGTATTGAAGAGGTGGACGGCAAGCCGGTGCGGGCACAATTGATTATCCCCAAGGGTACCGCCAATATCCAGTTAGAGGGTGAGATGCCCTGCCGCCTGCTGAATGCCTATATGGTGCGCCCCATGGATGCGGTCAAAAATAACTACGCTCCCACCCGCTTCGGCACCATGTGGTGCGATAACACCCGCCTGTTTTCCGATTGGGAGGCACCGGAGGAGCACGACCCCACCGCACGTCCCTGGTCCATCATTTCGGCACCGGAAGGGACAAGCTGTATCGGCAAGTTCGGTACCACCCAATTCTCCATCAAAAATCTGGAATTCCGGGTACCTCTGAATAAGGACAAAATGTACCCCACCCAATCCTGTGCCAATCTGCAGAATATCTCCCGTGTGCGCATCGAGGACTGCCAGTTTTGCCTGAACGAGCAGGTGGGCGATACCCTTTTGGGCAAAGAGCTGCAGCCCAACCCCTGTCACACCGCAGGGTTGATCACCTCCGGCGATCAGAACGACAATAACGTACTGCGTAACGTGGCGGTGCAGGGCTTCCGCTACGGCTTTGTTTGCGGAGAGCACGTCGTTGCCGATTATCTCTATATCCACAATTGCGAGGAGGGTCTGACCTTCCACGATTGCTCCCACCTTTCGGATATTCAGCACATTGTAGCGCAGCACAATCAAATCATCCTCTCCACCACCACCTGCGACCTCTTTGGAATGCCAAAAGGCCCTTGCAACGTGCGAATCGGAACTGTGGATTTCGAAAGTGGCCAAGGAAAAGGCGGAATAAAGAAGCATCCCCTCGTCTCGGTGATGCAATACGGCGTCAGCGACCCCGAAAACCGCCTCCATGGCACCCTCACATGGCATAAACCCCTGCGTCCAACCATGAACGATGCGGAAGATTTCCCCATCCTCGGCGCAGAAAATTTCAAGACCGAACGGTTTTAACATAAAAGGAGCACAGAAAAAAATCTGTGCTCTCTTTTTTAATTAAATTGCATATTGTAAAGCTCGGCGTAGATTCCGTTTTGAGCAAGGAGCTCGTCGTGGCTCCCCTCTTCAGCAACCCCTTCTTCGGTCAGCACCAAGATCCGCTTGGCATTACGGATGGTGGAAAGCCGATGGGCGATAACGAAAGTGGTACGATTTTTCGCCAGCTTTTCCAGGCTCTCCTGTACCACCCGCTCACTCTCGTTATCCAGGGCGGAGGTGGCTTCGTCAAAAATGAGGATGGGCGGATTCTTTAAGAACACACGGGCGATGGAAAGCCGTTGCTTTTGACCGCCGGAAAGCTTAACGCCACGCTGACCGATATCGGTCTGATAGCCATTCGGCAAACTTTCAATAAACGCATGGGCGTTGGCCTTTTTAGCCGCTGCAATGATCTCTTCATCGGTGGCATCGGGGCGGCCGTAGCGGATATTTTCCATCACCGTGCCGGCA
>CAYLIT010000095.1:0-6537 GCA_964383835.1 uncultured Eubacteriales bacterium | reverse complement strand
AAAACGTTCAAATATATTGCCCACCTCGGATTCGGGGATACCGTCGCCGGTGTTCCGCACCGCCAAAAAGAGTTTTTTGCCCCTGCGCTGCAGACCCACGGTGATGGTGCCGCCCTCCGGGGTGAATTTGACTGCGTTATCCATCAGGTTATACACCACCCGATAGATGGCGTCCCGATCGCCAACGGCATAGGCCGGTTCTTCGGGAAGCTGCAGCTGCAGGCGGATCTTTTCATCACGGATGCGGTCCTCCAGGGTCAGCACCACCCGATGAGTCAGCTCGGTCAGGTCAAAGGGCTCCATCCGATAGGAGATCTCCCCCGATTGGATCCGGGCCACGTCCAGAAGATTATTGACCATCCGGGAAAGGCGGCGCACCTCCTCGGACACCAGCAACAGATATTTTTGCTCCAGCTCGGGAGGGATAGTGCCGTCTAAAATACCGTCGACAAAGCCGCCGATGGTGGTCATGGGGGTACGCAATTCGTGGGAAACGTCCGCGATGAAGCCACGGCGCATGGTCTCCAGCCGGTCCAAGCCATCGGCCATCTGATTAAAGGTGGTGGCCAATGCGCCGAGCTCTTCATCCGGGGACATACTGATCCGCCGGGAGAAATCTCCCTTGGCGTAGGCTCGGGCCGCCACCGCCATCTCGTTCAAGGGGCGGGTGATCTGCCGGGTGATGAAATAAAGCACCACGAAGGCCAGGAACATGACGCCCAGGCCGCAGAACAGATAGACCATCAGGATACTGCGTACCTCGGTATTGACCCGAACCTGGGGGGCTGTCACAAACACACAGCCGATGACTGCCGTTTCAAGATCGTTATAGATGGGCACGCCCACCGTATAGGAATTGCCCAGCGCGCTGATAAATACGCTCTGCTTACGGTAACTCTGACCGGCCAGCACCTGATCCACCGCCGCCTGGGGAAGATCAGCCGTCACCCCGTTTTCCAGGGTGCTCTGCACCACCCGACCCCATTGATTGACGATCAGCACATGGCTTTCGGTGGTCTGCTGGATGGCGGCAATGGAGCCCTCCATAATGGTGCCCACGAACGCATTATAATTCGCCGGCATTCCGTGTAGCATCTCGGCCAGGGTGTTGGCTGCATTCTCCATCTCACGATCCTGCTCACGGATGCTTTGCATGGTATACACCGTGGTGGTGGCGGTGCCCAGCACGAAGATGATCAGTAAAACGATCATGGCGCAGGCGTTAAAATAACGAAAAAAGATCCGCTTATGCACTTAGTCCACCGTTTCGAATTTATAGCCGATGCCCCAGACGGTACGGATGGCCCAGCGGTCGGAAACGCCCTCTAACTTTTCGCGGATGCGCTTGATATGCACGTCCACCGTGCGGGAGTCGCCGAAATACTTAAAGCCCCAGATCTCGTCCAGCAGCTGGTCCCGGGTGAAGACCCGGTTGGGGTTCTTGGCCAGGTGATACAGTAACTCGATCTCCTTTGGGGGAGCGTCCACCTGCTTGCCGCCCACCACCAGCTTATAGTTGGTGAGGGAAACGTAAAGATTATGGTACTCCACCTCCTGGCGGGTCTCATCGGGAGAATTGCCCGCCCGGCGCAGGACGGTTTTGATGCGTGCCATCACCTCTTTGGTGTCAAAGGGCTTGGTCACGTAATCATCGGCGCCCAGCTCCAGACCCAGCACCTTATCAAAGGTCTCGCCCTTGGCCGAAAGCATGATGATCGGCACGCCTGAGCTCTGACGGATCTCACGGCAGACCTGCCAGCCATCCTTTTTGGGGAGCATGATATCCAAAAGGATCAGATCGGGATTGAAGGAGGAAAACTTCCGGACGGCGTCTTCCCCATCCCCTGCGGTCTCTACCGTATAGCCCTCTTTTACAAGATAGAGGGTCAACAGCTCACAGATATTCTTTTCGTCATCAACCACTAAAATTCTGCTCATTGAAAAGCACCTCGCTCATATTGTCAGTTACAGTATAACTTTTCCAGCTCCAAAATGGGTGAAGAAACTGTTAACAAATCGTTTTGAAAGGATGAAAACGTTCATCGATGACCGTCAAAGTGGCGGTTCCCGCCGAAAGATCGGCCAACGCCTTGGTCAAGGGCTGCACTTCGGCAGTACGAAGCATCAGTTCTATACAGACGTCTGCCCCGAAGGCGGTGTCCAACACTTCCGCATTTTTTAGTTCGGGCATCCGCTGAAGCCGATCGTAAAGAGAATAGGCGCAACAGATTTTAAGCTGTGTTCCCTGCTCCATTACGGCGGTGCCGCCCTCGGCGACTGCATCGGCGGCGCCCCGGGAATAGGCCCGTACCAGCCCGCCGGCGCCCAGCAAAATGCCGCCGAAATAGCGGGTCACCACCACCGCTACGTCAAAAAGCTCTTGCTTTTTCAAAACGTCCAGCATCGGCATCCCGGCGGTGCCGCCCGGCTCACCGTCGTCAAAAAAGCGCTCGACCAGGGGATCGCGAATGCGGTAGGCGGCGCAGTTATGGGTGGCGTCCGGGAATTCCGCCTTGATCTCTGCAATAAAGGCCTCGGCCTCTTCCGCCGTTTTTACCAGCGTTATGGTGGTGATGAATCGACTCTTGCGCTCCACAAATTCCGTACGATGGCGCCCCGCCGGGACAAAATAACTCTTCACTCCCATTTATCTTCTCCAAAAGTTATTATTTTTAATATTTTAACATATTTTAATTCATTTCGCAATTATTCACCGTAAATAAAATGAACGTTTTGGTTCAAAAGTTCTTTCGGCGGGGGACAGTCGACCGCCACCAGATCAAAATCACCGAGAGCGGCAATGCGATGGATCCCGTTTCCGCCGAATTTAAAATGGTCGATCATCAGGATCCTCTTTTTACTGCGCATAAAAGCGGCCCGTTTGATCTCCTTTTGCTCCAGCGTACGCTCCAACGCCGCATCGCCTTCCACCGCCGCACAGGAGCAGATCATCAGATCAAAAGAAAATTCATTTAATTGACGTACGCTCCAGCTTCCCGTTGCCGAAACGGTGTTGTGCTGTACCGTTCCGCCCAAAAGGATCAGGTTGATATCCTCTTTTTTAGAAAGAAGCACTGCCGTCTGCAAGCTGTTGGTCACCACGGTCTTATGGCTCAAATTGATCCGCTCCGCCAAAGCGAGAGCAGTAGACGAACTATCAATAAAAACCGATTGAAACTCCGGCAGATGCGGGAGGATATTAGAAGCGGCCTTTTCCTTTTCTTGTGCATTTTTATTGATGCGAACAAAAATCGAGACCTCTTCCGAATGATCCGCAAGGATCGCTGCACCGTGGGCGCGTTCGATCAGACCCAACGATTTCAATTCGATCAGATTTCTGCGGATGGTGGCTTCGCTGACAAACAACTTATCCGCCAAGTCCTTCACGCTTACCTTTTTCTGATTTTTCAGAAGCTCCATGATCTCTTTTTGACGTTCACTCAGCATATTCTTCCTCCGATGCACATTTATGTTCATTTTTGATTATATTCTATCATCTCAACGTTCATCCGTCAACTTTGTGAACAGATATAGACAATTATTTCAGAATGTGTTACATTATTGACATAGATCCTATGTAAGGAGGTTATTTTTTTGTATTACGTACTGGCCGTAGACATCGGCGCTTCCAGCGGTAGACATATTCTTGGGTATCTTGAAGACGGAATTTTAAAGGAAGAAGAGATCTACCGTTTCGAAAACGGGATCGTCAATCAAAACGGAACGCTGGTCTGGGATATGGAGCATTTGGTTCGCGAAGTCAAAGAAGGAATCAAAAAATGCAAAGAACTGGGCAAAATCCCCGTCACGGTAGCCATCGACACCTGGGGCGTTGACTACGTTTTACTGGATGAAAACGAAAAGGAACTCCTGCCTGCCGTCGCCTACCGCGACGCCCGCACGGACGGCATCCCCGAAGAGATCGACGCCATCCTTCCCCGCTATGAGCTTTACAAACGGGGCGGCATTCAATCCATCAGCTTCAATACCCTTTATCAACTCTACTGCGATCAGAAATCGGGCAAGCTGGACAACGCGGCGCATTGCTTGATGATCCCCGATTACCTTGCATACAAGCTGACGGGGGTGATCAAAAACGAATATACCATCGCTTCTACGGGAGCTATCACAAACCCCAAAACCAAGGAAATCGACAAAGCACTGCTTGCGCAATTGGGTATCAAAGCCGATCTGTTTAAGAAGCTCTCCTTCCCCACCGACATGGTCGGAAATCTAAACGGAGCAGTAAAAGACGAGGTCGGTTTCGACACCACCGTTATCTTCTGTCCCTCCCACGATACGGCCTCTGCAGTTGCCGCTTGCCCTGTCGGGGACAACGGCGTTTACATTTCTTCGGGAACGTGGAGTCTGATCGGAACCGAAAACGCAGAACCCATCTTATCAAAGGATGCAATGGAGGGGGGATTCACCAACGAGGGCGGAATTCAAGGACGATACCGTTTCCTGCAAAACATCATGGGAATGTGGCTCTTCCAGAATATTCGTAAAAATCTCGATAAGAAATACACCTACGATGAGATGATGGAGCTGGCAAAAGCAAGCAATTTCAAAGAGCTGATCGATCCAAACGCCAAGGAATTTATCGCTCCCGAAAATATGATCGAAGCCATCCGTACTCATCTCGACAGACCCGATTTGCCGATCGGGGACGTTTTAAGCTCGGTATATCATTCCCTTGCCAATTCGTATAAGCAAGCAGTTGAAACGATCGAACGGGTCAGCGGAAAAGAGATCGACCTCATCAACGTTATCGGAGGCGGAAGCAAGGACGCTTATCTGAACGAGCTGACCAAGCAGTATACCAGCAAAAAAGTACTGGCCGGACCTGTTGAGGCTACTGCGACGGGAAATATCATCACTCAGCTGATGTTCGCCGATCAAAGCCTCACCCTTGAGCAGGCAAGAAACATTGTGAAAAATTCGTTTGATATTTATGAAGTGTAGATCATCTTGATAAAGAAAGGAATAAAAACATGAACGATATTTTAACAGCGCCCTTTATTGAAGAAATGAAAAAAATCACCGCCAATATGTATCGCCAAGGTTGGGATGAGCGAAACGGCGGTAATATCAGTTATCTCTTGAAGAAAGAAGAGCTGGAAGAATACCTGGATCTGAACAACGTCATCCGTACCATTCCCACCGGCTTTGATGCCACCGAGCTGATCGGCAAAATCTTTATCGTCACCGGTACCGGCAAGTATTTCAAAAACGTCGAATACGATCCGGAGACCAATCTCGGCATTGTCCGCATCGCCAAGGACGGCACCACCGCCGAGCTTTTATGGGGCTATAAAGACGGAGGAAGGTTCACCTCTGAATTCCCGGCACATATGATGAGCCATATGGAACGCCTTAAAGTAGATCCTGAGCATCGTGTTATTATGCACACCCACCCCACCTATACCATCGCAATGAACACGGTTTGCTCTATCGACGAAAAGGATTTCACCCATAAGCTTTGGCAATCCAATACCGAAGCGGTCGTTGTCTTTCCCGATGGTGTCGGCGTTCTGCCCTGCATGGTTTGCGGCACCAATGAGATCGGGATCGCCACGGCTGAAAAAATGAGAACGTTCCGCCTTGTCGTCTGGACCAATCACGGCATTTACGGTGCAGGTAAAAATATCGACGAAGCCTTCGGCCTCATCGAGACTGTAGAAAAAACAGCCCAAATCTATATGCTCACCCTCGGCAGAGCGGTCAATATTATTCCCGATAAGATCATCAAGGAATTGGCTGACCTTTGGCATCTGACCCCCGCCGAAGGAATCTTGGACGAATCCGTTTATCAATAATAATTTTAAAAAGGAGAATGATGTTATGAAATGCGTAAAAGATAAATATTTGGTCGTAGGGGCAGATTTTGCCGGTTTCCCCTTAAAGGAAGCGGTCGTTGCACATCTGAAGGAAAAGGGCTGGAAGATCACCGACCTGGGCGTTACGGCTGACAGCGATCCCGACGATACTGAAAATATGTTCCACCGCGTAGGTCTGCGCGTCGGTGCGCAGATCTCCGAGGGTAATTTCGAAAGAGCACTTCTCTTCTGCGGAACCGGCATGGGGATCCATATTGCCGCAAGCAAATGCCCCCACGTACATGCAGGCGTTGTGGAAAGCGTTCCCGCAGCCTTACGCGCCATTACGGGGAACGGGGTCAACGTCCTTGCCATGGGTGCCTTCTACGTTGCTCCCGCCATGGGCTGCGACATCGCAGACGCTTATCTGAACGCCTCTTTAGGCTCGGGCTATGAGTGGTGGCATAATTTTTATGAGTTCCATAAGCTTGCAATCGATGAATTAGAAGCCTTCGACTACGAAGCCTATAAGGCAAACGGCTTCCGTATGGAGCATCTGGGAGATTATCCTCTGAAATTAGAAAAAAAGGCGGACTAAAAGGAGAAAATCCGCTCCCGCCATTGGTTTCTCCTTTTCCCCAACAAAACTCCATTTTGCCGGGTACCCCGTATATCCTCTCGTAGTATCACATACGACTTCGGGGTGTTTTGACGAAAT
>CAYLIT010000094.1:0-6675 GCA_964383835.1 uncultured Eubacteriales bacterium | reverse complement strand
ATGGGGCTGCACTTTGTCGTCGGTGCGCCCAAGGCCAGTTGGCCGATGGACGGCCTCATCGGCGAGGCAAAGAAGATCGCCGCCGAGACCGGCGCGATCTTAGAGTTTATCGAGGATCCCAAGGAAGCGGTCAAGGATGCAGACGTGGTGTATACCGACGTTTGGGTCTCCATGGGTGAGCCTGCCGAGGTTTGGGCGGAGCGGATCCGCAGCCTGGTTCCCTATCGGGTGACCAAGGAGCTGATGGCACTGGCTAATAAAAATGCGGTGTTTATGCATTGCCTGCCTTCCTTCCACGATCTCAAGACCACCGTGGGCAAGGAGATCAGCGAGAAGTACGGCATCAACGAGATGGAGGTCACCGACGAGGTGTTTGAAAGTGAACAGTCCATCGTCTTTGATCAGGCGGAGAATCGGATGCACACCATTAAGGCTGTTATGGTCGCCACTTTACCCGAAATCGGGTAAGACCGGTGAAAAAGGCACGTTTTCCGTCGATCCCGCCGCTCGGACCAATGATAGGGGACCCCGACAAAACCGGGTTTTGTTGGGGAAAAGGAAAAAGCAATGCGAGAACGGAATTTTCTGCGATCGGGGACTTTTTTGACAGTCTCTGGCTGTAAAAAACGCAAGTTTTTTACAGCCGTTTTCTTTTTTTGCGGAAATACTTGTAAACAGGGCTGATTTGCATTATAATATTAATATAAATTTCAATTTTAGGAGGAAATCTCATGCCGTCTGATAAGATTTTGAAGATCAAAACCAATCAGAATAATTTGTTTTTGCGGGTGGCTAAGGGTCATTTTGCCACCAACAGTGCTCACAGCAATTATTACATTGATGTGGCGGCGCAGAAGTCCCGTCTTTCCGAGGCGAAGGCCGTATCGGAAAAGCTTTGCGGCGGTTATAGATATTCTACCACTATTGTCGATACCATTCTTTGTCTGGACGGTACCGAGGTGGTGGGTACCTGTCTGGCCGACACCTTGGTGAAGAATGATTTTCGTAATATCAACGCCCACCAGACCATCTACGTGGTGACCCCCGAGATGAGCGGCAGTCAGATGCTGTTCCGTGACAACATCGTGCCGATGATCAATGGTAAGCACGTTTTGGTTCTTGCCGTTTCGGTGGCGACCGGCGGTACGGTACAGCAGGCGTTGGATGCCATTAAGTATTACGGCGGCGAGGCGGTAGGTATTGCCTCTATCTTCGCCACTAAGAAGGAGATCGGCGGTCACGTCATCAACTCTGTTTTCGATCCTTCGGATCTGACGGAGTATTTCTCGCTTCCCGCCAACAAGTGCCCTCTGTGCGCCAAGGGCGAGAAGCTGGATGCGCTGATCAACTGTCACGGATTTTCTAAGCTGTAAGAGGTGTAAAATGTTACTTTCAGGTACCTTTAAATTAGGAAAAGCGGAGCATTTCGCAAACCTTGGCTTCGAAGTCATCGACATTGATTTTTGCAGTACCGTGCTGGAAGGGGAGAAGCATGATCCCCTGTTGGACGGTGAAGACTGGATCGCTCGCATTGATGCCGAAAAAGCAAAGCTGGACGTATTAGGGCTGGCGGTCAATAGCTGCCATCTGCCCTTTAAGCTGGATTACACTCGGTTGGATCTTGAAGAGAATGCCAAAAAGCACGAGCTGGTCTGCCGTTCTCTCATTGCCGCCGAGCGGATGGGCGCTAAATGGGCCATTATGCACGTGGATAAGAAAAGCGCCGATATGGAAGAGGCGATCGTCAATACGGTGGCGTACGTCAAGCGGTTATATGCCGATACGGGTGTAAAGGAAATTACCGTTACGATCGAAAACAGCTCCCATCGGGAGCT
This sequence comes from uncultured Eubacteriales bacterium, assembly GCA_964383835.1. Lineage (GTDB taxonomy): Bacteria > Bacillota > Clostridia > Oscillospirales > QAKW01 > QAKW01. The sequence goes on along the minus strand of CAYLIT010000094.1, from coordinate 4,840 downwards.
GGCGGTGCCGATTCGCTCCTACGATATCTTAAAAGAGCAGGGATATCGGGTTGGCTTCTGTTTAGACGTAGGGCATTGCCACACCAATCCCGACCGTTACGGGGAGTGTGAGAGCGTTCCGCATGCGGTGCGGATTTTGGGAGATCGTATCAAAATGCTCCATCTGCACGATAACGAGGGGGACGTGGATATGCACACCGCCCCCTTCTGCGGGACCCTTCCTTGGGTGGAAACCATGCGCGCCTTGAAAGAGGTGGGCTATCAAGGGGTGTTCAACTACGAGGTGAGCTGGAGCAAGATCCCCGACCCTCTGCGCCCTGCCTTTGACAAGTATCTGGTCGATACTGCAAAGTATTTGATGAATATTTTTGAAGAATAAAACATCCTGCTTGGGCGGTATTGTCCAAGCAGGATCTTTTTATTTGAGCAGTTTGACGGGGCCGGGGATGTCGCCGGGGGCGCGGCACCAATCGCCCGGCATCATGAAGAACTTCTTTTTATACAGCGCAGAGACGGTATCCATGTAGGCAAAGCGCAGGTTGGCGGTATTGCCCGTTTCTGCCCAAAGGGCGGGGAGAAGGGCAAGCAGTTCTTTTTTGCTGACGTTCAGCCGCTTTGGCGGATGGCCAAAATCTCTTCGCGCACCTCCTCGTGGCTTTCGCCGTGGAGCCACAGGAAGGGCAGGAAAAAGAAGGAAAATATCACCATTAAGTCTGCTTAAAAAAGCAAAAAAGGGAGGAAAATATCAATAAATGATATTTTCCTCCGATCAAAACGTCCTCTTACTATTCTTGTGTTACAGATTGCTCGTAGTGTAGAATTGTTGCCGATTTATTCTCACTGAATGAAACGGTGTAGATTCCGTTTCCGTTGAGTTGGAGCGCACCTTTTTCGTTTGAGGCATGGGTGTCTTTTTGATTGGTGGATATTGCCGGAAGTGCAACCGTATACTTTTTATCATTCAAGTAGTAGATTCGGTTGGTTTCGGTATCCCGGAGATAGCCGTCATTCAAGACGATGCCATCAAGATATCCCGGAAATTTTGTTTCGATGTCAGAAACCTCGCAGTCGTTGACTAAATCGTAACAGAGGGAAACTTCATTTTGTCCGAAAGCTCCGGCAAATTCGACGGTAACAATTCCATTCAAGAAACTAAGATAGTTTGGACTTTCCGAGCCGCCGGTGTACCAAGTGTTCGGATCGTCGGTAGGCTCAGGATACGGACCTGTTGCAGATCCGACTATGCTTTCAAAATTCTTCGGCACAGTCAGTTCCCTCGTCTTGCAGTTATAGATGCGTGGGAGAACACCATCTTGGTAGAGAATTAACAGATCGCCTACGTGAAAGAATTGCTCTCCGTCGGTGGCGTCACTCAACTTTAATGCAGATTTTGTCAAAGGATCGCCCAAATAAAAAGAATCGACGGTCAAATAGAAAATCTCATCGTTTACGGCAGTTATATGCCGAAGATCATTAACAGGGCCCCCTTGCTCAACTTTCATGGACGGAAGATCAACGATATACGCTCCTTTGCTGTGGTACAGATAGAGGGTATTTCCCAGCAGCAGATGATCGATATAGTCGTCTGCTGCGCCAATTTCGATCCATTTCGGCTGTTGGTCGGTAAGATTCATGGCGCAAAAGTGGGTGGCTGTCTTTCCGATCAAAACCGAATCTGCAAGTCCGATCAATTCACCCTTTAAAAGGTCTGTGGCAGTCTTTTCGCCTAACGCGATAGAATAGATATGCGGTTGCCAAGGGTTGCGTTCGTATGGATCGCACTCATAGTACGCGATATTGTCATAAATGACTGCACGAAAATTCCGGTCGGAAGGTCCCTTATAATCGGGGGAATAGGCATCGGCAGGCGGTTCCTTTGTGACATCGGAATCGGGATACTCCGTTTGGCTCGGTTGTTCTGTCGACGAAGTGGGATTCTTTTGACTTGATTGAGGGGTCGGTGTCTCGGACTGCGAGGAATTTTCAGACTGCTCTATCTGCGTGGAAGAATGGTCTTTTGTAACTACTTGGTCGGGAACGGCATACTCTTCATGCATCATAGAGCATCCGGTCAGCAATAGTGCGAAGATTAAGAAAAACGGGATGAATCTATACATTAACATTTTTTTCATAACAATACCCACTAAAAATTTTCGATGAAATCGTTTAAAGTTTTATCTGTGATTAAATTATACGATATTTTATGATAAAATGTCAATTAAAAGTAACAAAAACTATAAAAATTGGTGACATAAACAAATGTGGAACTATTTTTTGGTAGATATGAAAAAGGGATGTGAAAACACATCCCTTTTACTGATTATAAGATCGTTACCGTTCCGTCTTCATCCACTTTAATGCGGTCGCCGGTCTTGACGGTCTCCAGGAATTCTTCGCCCAGGCAATCGATGGTGGGCATGGAGCTGTCCGTCCAGACGTCCGCAAGGATGGCGCCTGCGGCCGCCAGAGAGTCGATGGGCTTGGAGAAGAGCAGACAAGCGGGATTCCGGCCCATGGCGTTGGCGCAGTACAGCACCATGCCGCCGGTGGTGGAGCCGATGGTCTGGGGCAGGCAGAGGGCCTTGCCGAACATCTCTTTGCCGTAAAGATCGGGGTTATTCTGATCGCCGCAGGTGGCTTTCTTATCGCCGAACTGCAGAGCCTTCTGGAAGGAGGCCAGGGTATTCAAGCCGCCATGGGAGACCAGGGCTTCGGCTTCACAGGTTCCGGGAGTGACAACACGGCCTTTGAACTGTTTCATTTTACTTTTCCCCCTTCGTGATATAGTTTAAGATCTCCGCATCGGTGTAGTACCGGGCGGTGGTGTAGGTGCGCAGTTTGTTGGAGTTGGTGATGACCGGCTTTTTACCTGCCAAGGGGTTATTCATATACATCAAGGGGCAGATGTAGCTCAGCACTACGCCGGTGGCCTTCAGGCGGGCGGCGTAGGCGGTCTTTTCGAACTTCTCTTTAACGGCGGGCGGAGTGGTGAAGACGGTGGGGATGGCCACCTTGGTGCGGCCGCTTGCTTTGAGACCTGCTTCGACGTTTTCGGTCCAGGCCACCAGCTGATCGTAGGTCAGGTGGGGACAGCCGATGAAGCAAAGCTTCGGTTTGGCGTCTGGATTCTTCCAGATGACGGGATAGTTGTTCTTGACCCGCTCCAGCTCGGCATCGTCGATGACGTAGACCTTGGCACCCTCGGCAACGAGGCTCTCGCCCTGTTCTACTGCTTCGGGGGTGAGGTTTTCGATATGGTACAGACCCACCGCGCCGTTGGAGGCGGTGGAGGCGACGAAGTCCTTGAGGTAGGCCTTATTTTCGCCGTTCAGCTCGGTGCCCAGCCATTTTTCCATGCCTTTGATATAGGGAACCTCTTCCATCACCTTCATGCCGATGGCAGAGCCCAAAATCTGGGCTTCGGGCTTGTTTTCACACTTGACTTCTACGATCCAAGTGGCCTTACGCCCCTCGTCGGTCACCAGGCCGAAGGCGGGAACGTAGCCCACGATAGAACCGAACAGCTCGATGATACCGGAGTTGCGGTTACACCGGGCACCCAGCACGGAGTTGGCAAACACCACGGCGCTGGATTCTGCCCAGGAGAGAACGTCGCCCTTTTGGGGAACGTTATCCACCTCTTCTAAGTAGCAGGCGCAGGTGTAGGCGTCGTCGTTCAAGAGCCCCATCTTGCGGAGCTGCTCGTTATAGCTGTCCTGGCGGGTGTACATGAAATTATTAAAAACGAATTTTTCTAAAAAGCTGGCGGGGACGTTGGGGTCCAGGGGCTTGGGGTCCACCGAAAACTTCTGACCGGAGAGGGCACCGGCCTCGATCAGCTGATCCATCAGCTCGTAGACGGCACCCATCGCCTTCAAGCCGAAGCTGGTGACCAGGTGGCCCTTTTCAGAGGTGACCGGTACCATCTTTTCGGCGCCGAAGGCCTCGCCGTACATCACCAGCGTTTTCATTACTTTTGCTAAGGTTTCGCCCTTTGCGCCGTCCAGAATGGACTGCTGCTCGGGGGTAAGCTGCATTTTTGCCATGTTAGTGGGTCCTTTCTTATTTTTTTTATTCATTATAGCAAATTTCTTTGAAAAATGCAACTTAAGTCTATTTAATAATTGACTTTGGGGTAAAATAAGGTAAAATAGAGGGGAGGTGATAAACGTGATCTATAAATCGATGGAACAGTTGATCGGCCGCACCCCGCTTTTAGAACTGGCGCGGCTTGAAAATAAAGCACGAATTTTAGGGAAGTTAGAGTCCTTTAATCCCGCCGGTTCGGTGAAGGATCGGGTGGGGTTGGCGATGATCCGTGAGGCAGAAAAGAGCGGGGCCTTACGGCCCGGCTCGGTTATTATTGAGCCTACCAGCGGCAACACCGGCATCGGTCTTGCGGCGGTGGCGGCGGTGCGGGGGTATCGCACCATTATCGTCATGCCGGACACCATGTCCATGGAGCGCCGATTGCTGATGACGGCCTACGGCGCGGAGCTGGTGCTGACCGAGGGTGCCAAGGGAATGAAGGGTGCCATTGAAAAAGCCGAAGAGCTGGCACGTGAGATCCCGCTGAGCTTTATACCCGGTCAGTTTGTAAATCCGGCCAATCCACAGGCGCATTACGAGAGCACGGGCCCTGAGATCTGGGCGGATACCGAAGGAAGGATCGACGTTTTTGTGGCGGGAATCGGCACCGGCGGAACCATCAGCGGGACCGGCAAATTCTTAAAAGAGCAGAACCCCGATATTCAGGTGGTGGGCATTGAGCCTGTCGATTCGGCAGTGCTCTCCGGCAAGGCGGCAGGCCCCCACGGGCTCCAGGGCATCGGTGCCGGTT
>CAYLIT010000093.1:2456-6728 GCA_964383835.1 uncultured Eubacteriales bacterium | reverse complement strand
TCGCGGCACTGCCCCAGTTTATGAAAAGCAGAGCAAAAATGATCACGATCGCGATGGGTCTGCATGATCTTCTTTTCAACATAATAAACGCCTCCTTTTAAACTTTTCGGATATTTTTCCAATATCCCAATTTAAGTATATCAATTAAACAAAGCCTTGTCAACGCATGGCGCTCAAATTCATTTCACATTTTGCATTTTTTTCATATATTATCGCCAATATTATACATACCTCTTTTCCCTTCAAGATTTCACGCCCCGTTCATTGACGAACCGTTAAGTTTATGGTATACTATTATATTATACCAAAAGTTAGGAGGGCGCAGGATGCTGCGAACCATCGGAATGCTCATTTACGTGGGCGGTTATCTGCTTTTGAACCTGCCCGCATTATTAAAAGCAAAATTATTGAAAAAGGATCCGGTCAAGCACGAAGCCTATTGCCGCAAAAAGATCGTCACCTTTTGTCGGCGGTGCATCAAGGTAATGGGGATGAAATTAGAGATACGCGGCTTGGAAAACATCCCCGACTACGCCACCCTGACCGTCTATAATCACCAAAGCCTGCTGGATGCCTTTGTGCTGATCGGCCATATGCCCAACACCCAATCGATGGTCGCTAAAAAAGAGCTGGAAAAGGTCCCGGGCATCAGCTCTTGGATGAAGGCCGGTCATTGCATCTTTATTGACCGCTCCTCCCCCCGGGCGGGAATGGTTTGCATCAAGCAGGGCGCGGAGCTTTTAAAGAACAACGTCAACGTAACCATCGCGCCGGAGGGCACCCGCAACAACGGCGGCGAGCTTTTAGACTTCAAGGGCGGCGCCTTTATGATGGCCACAAAGGCTGAAGCCCCCATCCTGCCGGTAGCCATCGAGGGCACCTACAAGCTGTTTGAAGGCAACGACAAAAAACTGCGGAGCGACCGGGTACTGGTGCAGATCCTGCCCCCTATCCCCACCAAGGGGCTGACCAAGGAGGAGCAAAAAGCACTGCCGGAGCAGGTTCGCACACTCATCGGTAATACTGTAAAAGAATTAAAGGGAGAGTTAAATTCATGAAAAAGTTTGCATTCATCGCGCTGTTACTGATCGCCGCTCTGGGCCTCACCGCCTGTGGCGGCCCCGCCACCTTTGCCGAGGCCAACACCGATAAGCTGGTGACCCTGGGCGAATACAAGGGTCTTTCCTACACCCCCACCGACACCTCCGTCTCAGACTATGAGGTGACCGTGGCGCTGAACAACGCCCTCAACGAGAAGGGCTACGCCAAGACCGAAAGCGGCCTGGAGATCAAGGAAGGCACCGTGCAGGTGGGAGATACCGTCAACATCGACTATAGGGGCCTGAAGGACGGCGTTGCCTTTGACGGCGGCACCGCCGAGGGGCAATCGCTGACCATCGGCAGCGGCCAGTTCATCGACGGCTTTGAAGAGGGCCTGGTGGGCAAGACCATCGGCTCCGACGTGAATTTGAACCTGACCTTCCCCGAAAATTACGGTTCTGAACTGGCCGGCCAGGCGGTGGTCTTTGAGGTTACGATCAATTCCGTCACCACCCGTGTGACCTACTCCGAACTGACCGACAGTCTGGCCAACGAACTGAATGAGGAGGTCACCACCGTCAAGGATTATATGACCGCCCTCAAGGCCGGTCTTGAAAACGAAAAGAAGGAGGCCGCCGAAGAGACCGATGCCGGCACCCTCTGGACCGCCGCCGTGGGCAACGCCACCTTCGGCAAGCTTCCCAAAAAGCTGGTAGAGACCTGCCTGGAGGAGTTCAACACCTACTTTGAATACGTGGCCACGCAGTATTCCTACGAGGACCTGGACTCCTTTATCACCGCCCAGGGCTGGACCAAGACCTACTTTGAGGAACAGGGTCAGCTCAATGCCGAAAGCACCGTCAAGAGCCAGCTGGCCGCCTACGCCATCGCCAAGGCCGAGGGCTTCACCATCACCGACGAGGTATTTGACACCTCCGTCAAGCAATATGCCGCCGACGCCGGCTACACCGATACCGACCAGTACATCAAGGCGGTGGGTGAGGACGCCATCAACGATCAGATCGTCCTGGACTACGCCATGGATCTGGTCATTACCAACGCCAAAGCCAAATGAGGATCTTAGTCAGCGCTTGCCTGTTGGGAACACCCTGCCGCTACGACGGCCAGTCCAAGCCCCACCCCAAAGTAGTGGGACTTTCTAAAACCGAAGACTTGATCCCCTTCTGCCCCGAGTGCATGGGCGGGCTTCCCACCCCACGACCCCCGGCAGAAATTCAAGGGAAACGGGTGGTCAACGCCGAAGGGCGTGACGTGACCGCCCAATACCGCAAGGGTGCCGAAGAAGCGTTGCGGCTGTGCAAAATGCTGGGCATCAAGCGAGCTATCCTCAAGGCCAAAAGCCCCTCCTGCGGCAAGGGCGTCGTCTACGACGGCAGTTTTTCAAGGACCCTCACCGCAGGTGACGGCATTACCGCCGCCCTGCTGCCGGAAAACGGCATTGAGGTTTTAACCGAAGAAGATTTATGACAAAAACAGGCTGTAAAAAACGCAACGTTTTTTACAGCCTGTTTTAATTATCGTTTAATAAAGTTCATCGCATTGTTATAGTAGATATTCTCCAGCATCTCCTGCTCCAGCTTAATGGGATGGATCCATCTGCCGCCGATCTCGCGTGGCTTATCTCCCTCTAAAAAGTGGGTGATGATGGCGCGTTTTTTATCATTATACTCCCGGGCAAAGCCTGTCAGTTTGGTATCCGCATCGGTGCCGTAGATGATACGGGTATGATACTTGCGGAAGAACCGTTCCGCCGCCTCGGGGGTCTCGGAAAGCTGGGGATAAATGAGGATCGCCGGGGTAATATCCATGACCAGGTTGGGGCAGGCCTCCATCAGCCGCTCCGCCCGGGGGATATCGTTGGAATAAAACCCGAAATGGGCCAGCGCCACCCGTAAATTGGGATGGCCCAACAGCCGCTTTTCCAACTGCTCAAAGAACCATTCCTGGGAGGGGACCTTCTCGTCATACACCCAGCCCATCTTGATGGCACGCTCATCCGCCTTGGAAAGATCCCAGTTGGCAAGGGGATCGTTGTTATGGATCAGCAGCGGGATCTGCTCTTTTTCGCAATAATCGAAAAACGCATCAAAGCGGGGATGCTCATAGCCGTAGCCACGATACCGCCACTCGCTGGGCTTGCCCTCCAAAAGCTTGATGCCGCAGAAGCCCCGCTCCATATATTCCTTGGTCTGCTCCACAAAATCACGGGCGTGATCCAGCCCCGCAAAGGCGATGGAGCCGGGGAGCAGTTTACAAAGAGCCATGGCGTCGTCGTTACTGCCGGGATACTCCCCCCGAGAGCTGTGCAACGAGGCCATAATGCCGATGCCCTCGTAGCCCAGGCGGTCGATCATTTCCTTCATGTAGACGGCCGCCTCCTCAGGGGAGGTGCCGAGATGATTATGCACGTGAAAATCTATTTTTTTCATTGTTTTTTCACCACTTCTCCTTGATTTTTATAAATAGACCCGGCCGGCACGAAGCCCCGCACCGACGAGAGGGGATACACGTTGCTGTCCCGCCCGATGACGGTACCGGGATTCAGCACGCTGCCGCAGCCGACCTCTACCCGGTCGCCCAGCATGGCACCTACCTTTTTGATGCCGGTTTCGATCTTTTCTTCTCCAGCCCGGATCACCACCAAGGTCTTATCACTCTTCACGTTGGAGGTAATAGAGCCGGCGCCCATGTGCGCCTTATAACCCAAAATCGAATCGCCCACGTAGTTATAATGCGGAACCTGCACCCCATCAAACAGGATGACGTTCTTCAACTCGGTGGAATTGCCCACCACAGCCCCCTCACCTACCAGGGCATTGCCCCGGATGAAGGCGCAATGGCGCACCTCAGTACCGGCACCGATAATGATCCCATCCCCTAAAAAGGCGGTGGGAGCCACCGTGGCGGTCTTGTGAATCCACACCGTGTCGGCGGGATGGTCGTATTCCTCCGTCGGCAGGGTTGCGCCCAGCCGACGGATGAAATCCCCGATCCCTGCCAAAGCCTGCCAAGGGTATTCTATCTCCTCCAGCAAAGGACGGGCGGCGGTATGGGAAAGGTCGTATAATTCCAAAACCGTTAATTCTTTCATGCTACACACTCCTTTTTTGCTATTTTACGCAAAGAGACCGTCATTTATTTCTCTTCCACCAGCTTACGGCCCATCAGCACGCCCATGACGGACGCCATCATCAGGCCACGGGTCCATCC
>CAYLIT010000093.1:0-2446 GCA_964383835.1 uncultured Eubacteriales bacterium | reverse complement strand
CCATCCGCTGGAATCGCCCAGGCAGTGAAGGCCCTTGACGCTGGTGTTGAAATCGGTATCCATGGTCACCCGGTTGCTGTAGAACTTCAGCTCGGGGGAATAAAGCAGGGTCTCGGCAGAGGCAAAGCCCGGCACCACGTGATCCAACGCCTGAATGAAGTTGATGATATTCATCATGGCACGATAGGGAATGGCGGCGGTGATATCGCCGGCCACTGCATCGGGCAGGGTAGGCTTGAGGTTGGAACGGGCCAGCTCCTTCTGCCAGGTACGCTTACCGTCTAAAATATCGCCGAACCGTTGCACCAAAATGTGGCCGTTGGCCAGCATATTGGAAAGCTCGCCCACCTTTTGTGCATAAGCGATGGGCTGATTAAAGGGGGTATTGAAGTTATGGGAAACCAGGATGGCCAAGTTGGTATTGTTGCTCTTGAGTTCCTTATAGGAATGGCCGTTGACCACCGCCAGGTCGTTATCGTAGTTTTCCTGGCTCACAAAGCCGCCGGGGTTCTGACAGAAGGTACGAACCTTATTCTTGAAGGGCTGGGGATAGCCCACCAGCTTGGACTCATAAAGCACCTCGTTGACCTTTTCCATCACCTCGTTACGGACCTCGACCCGCACGCCAATATCCACCGTACCGGGCATATGCTCGATCTCGTGCTCGGTGCACAGGTGCTCCAGCCACTCGGCACCACGGCGGCCGGTGGCCACGATGGTGTGCTCGGCGTAAATCTCCTCGGTGCTCTTGCCGTCGCTGATATAACCGCCTCGACAGACGCCGTCCTCGATGATGAGGTTGGTGCACTCCCGGTTAAAGAACATCTCCACCCCGTTTTCCAACAGGTTCTGCTCGATGGCATAGTAGATATCCTGTGCCTTTTCGGTACCCAGGTGACGGATGGGACAATCCACCAGCTTGAGTCCCGCCTGAATGGCACGCTTGCGGATCTCCTTCACCGCCTCGGGGTTGCTGACGCCCTCCACATGGGTATCGGCGCCGAACTCCAGATAGATGCTATCGGTATAATCAATGGTCTCCTGCGCCAGATCCTCGCCGATAAGGGTAGGTAGATCGCCGCCCACATCGGAGCTTAAGGAAAGCTTCCCGTCGGAAAAGGCGCCTGCACCGGAAAAACCGGTGGTGATATGGCAATAAGGCTTGCAGCCGACGCATTGCTTGGTCTTGGACTTGGGGCAGCGGCGCTTTTCTACCGGCAGCCCCTTTTCCACAACCAGAATTTTTTGCTTGCTGCCCTTGCGGATCATTTCAAGAGCGGTAAAGATGCCGGCAGGGCCGGCGCCGATGATCAATACATCGTAGTTCATAGTATGTTCCTCTTTCCCAAAAATATGCCGCTGCCCCAAAAAAGGCAACGGCATATATGTTTTTTCAAGCCGTTACATATTATAGCCAGAAAAATATTTTTTTCAAGTTTCTATTTGTAAACTTTTAGCGTTCCTCGCGGAAATAGGGAAGGCCCAAACTCTCGGGGGGCTGATGCTCTCTCTTTTTACGCATGCTGGTAATGATCAGCACCACAATGGTTACCACATAAGGCAGCATCTTAAAGAGCTCCTGTGTAGCAGTGCCGAGACCGGTAAGGTAATTATTGAGGTTGCAAAGCGCACCGAAGAGGAAGGCGCCCCAGATGGCACCGGTGGGCTTCCAGAGGGCGAAGATAACCAAAGCGATGGCCATCCAGCCGCGATCGCCGAAGGCGTTATTGGACCAAACGCCGTTGGCATAAGCCATCACATACTGCAGCCCGCCAAGACCTGCGATGGCGCTGCCGATGCAGGTAGCCACATACTTATAGCGGGTTACATTGATACCCGCCGCGTCGGCGGTGGCAGGGTTCTCACCTACCGCCCTGAGGCTCAGCCCCACGCGGGTGCGATTCAGCACAAACGCGGCGATCAGCGCAATAACGATAGACACATAGGTAAGAAAATCATGGCTCAGAAAGATCTTGCCGAACCAGCCCAGATCCTCGGCAAAAGGCAAGCTTGCGCGGAAGAAGGTACTGGTTTTGGTGAGAATAACATTGGGCAGGTCGCTGCCGGTCAGCTTGACCAAGGAGCCGCCGAAGAAGTTGCCAATGCCGATACCGAAGGTGGTGATGGCAAGACCGGTAACATTCTGGTTGGCCCGCAGAGTAACAGTCATGAAGCTATAGATCAGACCCATCAGAATGGAGCAGAGAATGGAGCAGACCAAGGGGATAAAGATAGCCCAGAAGGGGTTCATATTCTCCAGAAGGTTGCCGCAGGCATTCTCATAAAGGAAAGCACCGATCACACCGCCGATGGCGCCGGCATACATGATACCGGGGATACCCAGATTCAGATGGCCGGACTTTTCGGTGATGATCTCACCGATGGAGCCGTAAAGAAGCGGCACTCCCAAAGGGATGGCGCTGCTGATAAATGCAGTAATCATACT
>CAYLIT010000092.1:6196-6736 GCA_964383835.1 uncultured Eubacteriales bacterium | reverse complement strand
AGGTCGTTTTGGGGAAATGATATCTTTTGAATTCCACTTTAAAAAACGGCATAACGAAACCCCGAAACCTGGGCGGTTTCGGGGTTTTTGCACCGAAAAAGATATCTACTTAATTTTTGCATACAACATATCAAAGAAAGCAGAATTTTCATTGACGATCCTGTTGGGCAGAATAAAAGTAAAGAATTCACTGCACTTAAGGCGCCATAAACCAAAAACGGGTTTTTTAAGTCTCATGGAATCGTATTCCAATTCCAGATCTGTGTGACGCAAACGAACAACTAAAAGTTCGTCAAAGATCAGCATCTGCAGTATTCCTTGATGATTCTTTATGTATCCATCCAAAGTGTCGAAAAAGGAAAATTTGCTTAAAACAAGACAGAATACGATAATGGCGGCAGCTACAATTAACGGCCAAGCATTCCAAAACACAACAGCCATTAACGAAAACACGATTGCGGCAATGATAAACACAATCATTCTTTCACTAAAAAGATAATCATACCATAGCAACTGATTTAATTCCCTGTCGGTAAGTGA
>CAYLIT010000092.1:0-6186 GCA_964383835.1 uncultured Eubacteriales bacterium | reverse complement strand
TGAAAAAGATATTTGCCAAAGAGGCTGTTTGCCTGATTTATATCTTTCACCCGTTTCTTCTTCAGGATAAGAAATCGGGGCATTAACCGAAAATCTCCATCGGCAACGCCTTTTCAAGAACGTTACAATATCGTATAATTCCGTATTGTGCTTTTCGCTATGCCCGACAGAGATAGATATATAAAGATCGCTCTTCAGGTAGATTATAACTCCGTCGGCATATGTTTCGACTTTCTGAATATCTTTATATAAAAATTCCCGTTTCGCTTTTAAATGGGAACAGAAGAATTTCTTATATTCAAATTTCAAGGAATAATACTCATCGTTTTTTAACTGAAACACGGGTGAAAAAGTATTCTCTATGTATTGGGTCATCAAATTCTGGTTTTCGAAAAAAACGCGGATACGAAAACACACATTTTTATCGTTATAATATAAACCCATTAGATCACCACCTTTAACATTTTTATTCTACCACAATAAGAAGAAAAATTCAACGAATTTAGTTCAAGTCCTCCCCCAAGGTCGTTTTGGGGAAATGATATCTTTTGAATTCCACTTTAAAAAACGGCATAACAAAACCCCGAAGCCTGGGCGGTTTCTGGGTTTTCCGAACCGATATCTTTTTCGGTTCGCATTGTTGGCTCGTAGCACCGAAAAAGATATCAAGGTTGAAACCAACCAAAAAATTGGAATTTACTTCTTTAATACTTTCTTGCACCAAGTGCGTTTATTGCATTTAAACACACAGAACACCGTCCCCTGTGTTTCCTTCCGTACCTTTTTATAAATCAAGAGTGGAAAGATATTTTTTAGGAGATAACCCGAAAAATTTTTTAAACGATTTACTGAATGCAAACGGCGAAGAATAGTTCAGCTCGTCCGCAATCTTTTTGACAGAGGCACCGCCGATCATCTTTTCAAGAGCGATGTTCATTTTGCGTTGATTAAAATATTGTACGGGAGTCATGCGATATTCCAACTGAAACTGCCGCGTTATATATTCTCTGCAATATCCAAGCTCAAAACTTAATTTCCTCATGGAAAAATCAAAATCGGTCAGATTATCAATATAACTGCGTGTTTTACTTGCGACGGACAGGTCTTTATCAATAAAATTTTCAATACATGAAACAACAAACTGTACAGTATCCCAAATAAGCTTGTTGTTCCCGGAAAGAATATGTTTACGCCACAAAGCGACCCCGTCGGCAAGCGGGGTCCCCTTTACCACTTCGATCTCTGTAAACTTAGTTACAGCCGGAAGGGTAACAATGTGCACATACGTGTGAAGCAGTTTGTCGTTTGGATTTTCATACAGATCGAAACTTTGTCTGACAGGGGTAAGATATAAATGATTCTTTTTCAATCTTACTCGTTTGCCTTTTTCCTCATAATAGGCTTCACCGTCAATAATGTAATACAATCTGGAAAATTCGACATAGACATTTCTGTATTCCCAATTCGGATTTGTATATGATTCGGATGCAAGTAATAATTTCTGTATTATCATGGTAAGTTCATTATATAATTGATAAATTCCTTTGTCAACAGCCTACTTTTTGTATCCTAAAATACATCACAAATGAATATGCATATGTCGATTTGAAACATTTTTTAATGCGTGTAAATATAGTATAATCCTTTCAAGGAGTGATGTTTAATATGAAAATTATTCAAAAAATAAAGGACAAGAAACAAGACCGTCACCTTGAGGGGATTACCCTTGCATTTTTAGGAGACAGTGTAACCCAGGGCTGCTTTGAGCTTTATAAGAACAGAAACGGCAGCGTTTCCACTGTCTTTGACCAGCAAAGTTCCTATGAAATGAGCGTGTCAAAGATTCTCAGCACCCTCTTTCCCTCCGTGCCTATCAACATCATCAACGCAGGGATGGCGGGCGGTAAGGCGGCAAAAGGACTTGAGCGGGTGGAGCGGGATGTCATCCGTCATTCCCCCGATCTGACGGTGGTTTGCTTTGGCCTGAACGATTGCAAGGGCAGATACAGCAAGATAGAATCCGAAAACATCAAAGCCTATGTTGCGGCGCTGGAGGGGATTTTTACAAAGCTGAAGGCCGCAGATATTGAGATCATCTTTATGACCCCCAACATGATGAATACCGAGATCAGCCCCCACCTGACCGATCCCGATCTCATTGCAATCGCCGAAACCTGTGCAGACATTCAAAACCGCGGTGTCTTCGAGGCGCACCTGACGGCGGCAAAGGAGCTTTGCCGAAAAATGAGCATCCCCGTTTGCGATTGCTATGCCATCTGGAAAACCCTTGCCGAAAACGGTGTTGACACAACAGAACTTTTATCCAACAAAATAAACCATCCCACAAGAGAAATGAATAAATTATTTGCCATAGAGCTTGTACGGACGATGTTCACGGAGGAATAACGTCATGTCAGAATTTTTTATAAGATTTAATAGCGGATATGATATTGCCGCTTCAAAACCCCGGGATACAGACGTATTATCAGCGGGTGCGGGCGACAGCTTGACAGAAGTACAAAAAACCATCGACAGATTAAACTCGGTTCACGATTACAGAGCAACGTTATTAAAAGAAAAGTTCCGGGATGGCATTTCAAAACTGAACGGCTGTAAAACCATGTTTATCGGCGATTCTATCACCAGAGATAATCTGGGCTATCGTGCAACCGTAACATTGGCCGGAGAACTAAATGCCTGTAACCTTGCCGTGTCCGGAACAGTTTCGGCCATGTTGCTGAATAAGGTCAAGCGGTATATCAAAAGTTTCAAGCCGGAGATCGTATCAATGATGATCGGCGGAAACGACGCTTTACTTACAGGGGAAGAGCGGTTACCCAGCATCCGTATTTCGGAATACAAACGAAACGTGTCTGCCTTTGTACGTTGGGCAAAAGAAGCCGGCGCCACCGTTTTGATGTTTGAGATCACTCCGGTTCATGAACCTTGGTTTGAAAAACATTACGACGGCAAAGAAAAATATCAGACAAATGAAAATATTTTAAAGTATAACGGCATTTTAAAGGAAATATCTCTTGAATATGATATTCCGCTATGCCCGAACGGCTGGCTTTTGGAAAAACCTGATCTATATTATGAAAAAGACGGTATTCATCTCAGTGAAAAAGGGCATGAGGCTTTTGCATTGAAATGGATGGAATACGCCACAAAAATTAAATGAAAGGAACATATATTATGAAAACGGTAAAAGATAAGTATCTTGTAGTAGGAGCAGATTTTGCAGGCTATCCGTTAAAGGAAGCTGTTGTTGCTCACTTGAAAGAAAAGGGCTGGAAGATAACAGACCTCGGAGTTACCGCAACGAGTGACCCTGACGATACAGAAAATATGTTTCATCGGGTAGGGCTTCGTGTCGGCAGTAAAATTTCCGAAGGTGAATTTGAAAGAGCACTGCTTTTCTGCGGAACGGGAATGGGTATCCATATCGCCGCAAGCAAATGTCCGCGAGTTCATGCAGGGGTTGTAGAAAGTGTACCCGCAGCGCTTCGCGCCATTACGGGTAACGGCGTCAATGTTCTTGCAATGGGCGCATTTTATGTTGCTCCTGCCATGGGTTGTGATATCGCTGATGCCTATCTGAATGCCGAATTGGGTAGTGGGTATGAGTGGTGGCATAATTTCTATGAGTTCCATAAACTCGCCATAGACGAATTAGATGCGTTTGATTACAATCAATACAAGAAAAACGGATTTAAGTTAGACCATCTTGGAGATTATCCGTTAAAGCTTGAGAAAAAACCGAACAGTTGATTTTAAATCAAAATTGCAAGGAGTACCATAATGGATGAAATTAAATGGATCGGCAAGACCGATACACCGCGTATTGAATGGGGATCTGACGGAGAAGGGTATCAGGAAGCTCATGACGATGCCGTAAAACGTATTACGCCCGAAAAAAGAAGCGTTCTGTTCAGAAAAGAGCTTGAAGTAAACGGCACGCTCCAAAACGCTACATTGTCTGTCTGCGGACTTGGGTTTTATCAACTCTATATTAACGGTAAAAAAGTAGGAGATCATGTGCTTACTCCTCTTGAAACCGCTTACCGTAAGCGTGTGTTGTATGATGAGTACGACGTAACCCAGATGCTTACAAACGGTGTAAACGCGGTTGGTGCCGAGCTTGGCAATGGCAGATACTCCACTCCTAAAAAGTATTGGGGTTGGCGCGCAGCATGGTACGGCGATCCATGTCTTGCGTTAAGGTTAACACTTGTCTATACCGACGGCAGACGTGAAACATTTGAAACGGATCGTGATTGGAAATGTGATTACGGCGCCATCCTTAAAAACTGTTATTATGACGGTGAAACTTATGACGCAAACTGTGAACAGACGGGTTGGAACACCGTCCGGTTTGACGATAGCAACTGGCAGAACGCTTTGATCGTCGCGGCACCGAGCGGCAAAATTGAAAAGAACAGCTATTTTCATATTAAAAAACACCGTGTTTTAAAACCTGCAAGGGTATTGGAAAAGCTGAACGGCAAAACGATATATGTGTTTTCGGAAAATATATCGGGTTGGGTACGTATACGTGTTACGGGAGAAAAGGGTGAACAAATACGGATACGGTATGCGGAGAAATCAGACGCCGTTAAAGGATATATTGACACTTATAGTAACCGTCACGCCGAGAACACCGACATTTATATTCTGAAAGGCGAAGTTACAGAAGAATATGAACCAAAATTCACCCTGCGCGGATTTTCTGCGGTAGAGATCACGGTAGAAGATTGCCGTGCGGATATTTTAGACGTAGAAGCGTATCAGGTGTACGCCGATGTGGAGCAGGATGGTTATTTTGAATGTGACAATGAGGATATCAACCGTCTGCATGATGTGATTTTACGTACCCAGAAAGCCGCGTTCATGAGCTTCCCCATGGATTGTCCTCAACGTGACGAACGGTTAGGATGGTTAGGGGATGCCTCTGTTACTGCTTGTACATGTTTGTACAATTTTGATGTGCGGCAATTTTACGACAAATTTTTAGAGGATATACGGGGTTGTGCCCATTCTGAGACGGGTGCGGTATCGTTTGTGGCACCGTGGCATACCTGCTCTCACGCGGTGGATTTTGGTATAGGGTATATCATCATTCTTTGGGAACACTACCTTTTTTATAGGGATAAAGAGCTGTTGGCGCGTCACTGTGATTCCGTAATAAAATATGTGGAATACCTCGGAACCTTAGGTCCTGTTTTAGATAAGACAAAATACGGGGACTGGATGTCGACAGACAAAGGTTGGGTTCGCGGTGATCCTGATTGCAGCAGCAGTCTTTGTTATTATTACGCTCTGCTTTTGACCATAAAGATTCTGGATGTTTTGGGGCGTGATCACCAAAAACAGCATTATATTTCGGTGGCGGAACAAGAAAAAGCGGTTATTTTAGATCGGTTTTACGACGCTGAGAATAAGGGATTTGACAATAACAGTCAGTTCTCATTAAGCTTTGCTTTAAGACTGGGACTTATTCCTGACCAAGACGAGCGGGCGGTACTTGAAAGATTGATCGCGGATATTAAGGCGCATGACTATCATCTGACTACCGGCATATTTGGAACTAAACATATAATGGAAGTCCTTAAAGATAAAGGCGAGTATGAAACTGCCATGCGTCTTATATTACAGGATACCTTCCCGTCATGGCTGGAGCTTATCCGCGATAAGACTACTCTTTCGGAACGGTGGGACGGCGGCGGCTCGCAAAATCATTGTATGTTGGGCAGTGTCGACAGTATTTTTTACAGTATGATAGCAGGTATACGGGTAGATGAACAGATTGAGATACTACCCGTTATATGTGATAAAGTGGGAACTGTAAAAGCTAAAGTATCAATCGGAAACGGACAGATATTTATAAACCGTGAGTCTGATAAACTTATACTGGATATAGACGGTGTGCCTGATGTATTTTTTAAAGGAAATCCGTTAAATTCAGGTCATTATGAATTTAGTATATAAAAATCGTACTCTAAATTAGAAAAAGAAGAAACCTGCAATCCCTTTTGGGATTGCAGGTTTCTTTGGCAAGTTATACCGAAAAGGATATCCGCAAAGCTTAC
This sequence comes from uncultured Eubacteriales bacterium, assembly GCA_964383835.1. GTDB lineage: Bacteria > Bacillota > Clostridia > Oscillospirales > QAKW01 > QAKW01. Next base: position 97 of record CAYLIT010000092.1, on the reverse strand, counting down.
TGCCGTGTGATACGGATGGTTGCGGTGGTTTCTCCGTCCGCGTTTGTATCGATGCTTACCACCTTGATGGTATAACCGAATTCCACGTTGCTATCCA
>CAYLIT010000091.1:0-6799 GCA_964383835.1 uncultured Eubacteriales bacterium | reverse complement strand
TTGGTAAAATTTGTCACAATTCGACTTAAGTATACCATTACACAAAAGAAAAGTAAAGTTTTTAAAAGAATCTTTTAATCAAGCAACTTAAGAAGTATTAAAATACGCACTCTACTGAGCTATTTTAAATTTTCTTGACTTCATTCTAATATATGGATATAATTTTAATATATAGATTATTATTTGGAGGTAACATCCATGGATATTTTTGATCAAATTTCCCGCGAGGCGCAGAAGGCCGGCGAATTCATTGTGGAAAAAGCCACCGTCGCCAAGAACTACACCGTAGCCACCTGGAATGCCGCCGATCTGCGCAACCGTATCGAAAAGTGCTACAAAGCCATCGGTAAGGCGGTCTATGCCGCCCACGCCACCGAGGTTGAAAACGCCGAAGAGATCGAAGGCTACATTGAAGAGATCGCCGCTTTGAAAGTCGCTCTCAAGGAAAAAGAGGAGGTTCGGCAGGGCGCTCTTAACCGCAAGACCTGCCCCGCCTGTGATAAGGCTATCTCGAAAGAAAGTGTTTTTTGCCCCCATTGCGGCACACAGGTGAAATAAGCTTATGTCAAAGGTTCAAAAGAATTTTCTCAACGGCGCTTTGATCCTGACGGTTTCTAATATCCTTGTCAAGATCATCGGCGCCATCTACAAGATCCCTCTTGCTAACCAGATCACCGAGGTGGGCATGAACTATTATAATGATGCCTACCAGATCTATTCCCTGCTTTACGTGCTCTCTACCGCCGGTGTGCCGGTCGCCATCGCCAAGATGGTCAGCGAGGCCAACGTTGCCAAACGGTATGAAGAGCCCAAAAAGATCTTGAAGCTTTCCACCGGCATTTTTGCCGCCATCGGTCTGACGTTGGCGATTCTGATGCTGGTCTTTGCAGAGCCACTTTCACACCTTTTACAAAACGAAAGCACCAACCACTGCATTACCCTCATCGCCCCTGCCATCTTCCTGGTGACGATCTCTGCCACCATCAAGGGCTACTTCCAGGGCTACAAGGCCATGACCCCTTCGGCAGTCTTTCAGGTCATTGAGGCGCTCTTTAAGCTGGTAGGCTTAGGGCTGGTGGCCGTGATGGTAGGGCGCGGGATCACCGATCCGATGATCCTGGCCTGCGGCGGTGTGTTGGGTGTGACCTTCGGCTCCTTTGCCGCCACCATCTTTATGGTGATCCGCTATCTGACCGAAAAAGATCTGGGGCGCGTCACCGAGCCGGGAGAACCTTCCCGCTCCGGAAATTCCATCGCCAAGACCATTCTGACCTTGGCCATTCCCATCTCGTTGAGTTCTTCGGTGATGAGCATCACCTCGACTTTGGATATGTTCCTGGTCAAATGGAACCTTTCGGTCTTCGGTCTGGATGCCGATAAGGTACGGGAGGTCTACGGTGCATACGTGGGCGCCACCTCTTCCCTCTTCAATCTACCCCAGGCGCTGACTATCGGCATCAGCGTTTCGGTACTGCCGTTTCTGACTACCGCATTTGCTGAAAAACGCAAAGAGGAAGCTTATAAAAATATGCGTTCCTCGGCCAAGCTGGTGGCATTGATCGGAATGCCCTGCTCCTTAGGCATGAGCGTCATGAGCGAGCCCATCGTGAAGTTGCTTTATAACGAAGGATATTGGGCGGTGGGCGTTCCCACCCTGCAGACGCTTTCCCTTTCGGTCTTCTTCGTTTCCTTCGTCTCCCTCTCGGGCGTCTTTTTGCAGGCGGTAGGCAAGGTCAAGACCTCGCTGATGACCATGGGCATCGGCGCCGTGATGAAGCTGGTCACCAACGTGATCGCCGTCAGCAACATCGGCATCATGGGCGCCCCCATCGGTACCTTTGCCTGCTACGGCTCCATTACCCTTTTGAACATTCTTTTCATTTATAAGTATATGGGCTTTAAATTCCCCCTGCGGGACTCCTTCCTCAAGCCGTTCCTTTGCAGCGCCATCTGTTGCATTGCGGCGTACGGTGTTTGGTGGGGGCTCTGCACTGCAGGGATCAGCCTGAAGCTGGCGCTCTTCCCCGCCCTGGCGGTGGCGGTGCTGGTCTACGCCCTTTGCCTCAGATTTTTCAGGGTGCTTTCCAAGGACGATATGATCTTCCTGCCCGGGAAGTTGGGCGCGATTCTGCAAAAGACAGGCTGGGTCCATGAATAAAGATCAATTTAAAAATCAACAACGCTATACCCACGAAGACCTCAAGGCGCTGGTAGAACTTTTGCGCCGGGAATGTCCCTGGGACCGGGAGCAGAACCATCACTCCATCCGCCGAGGGGTGATCGAAGAAGCTTACGAGGTGGCCGAAGCCATTGATCGGGAGGATCCCGTCATGATGGCCGAGGAACTGGGAGATCTGCTCTTACAAGTTCTGTTTCATATCAGCATCGGCGAAGAACAAGGAACCTTTACCGCCGAAGACGTATATGACCGCATTTGTAAAAAACTGATCTTTCGCCATCCTCATATCTTCGCAGATGCCCCCGATGCCGACAGCTCCACCGAGGACGGCTGGGCCGCCATCAAGCGGCTGGAAAAGGGGCAGCGAACCCTTTCGGAGGAGTTGGACGGCATCGCCAAGACACTGCCCGCCCTCACCCGTGCTGAGAAGATCGCCGGCAAGCTCTACTCTAAGGAGCAACCGGACTTTGATCTGCTGCGCAGACGGGTTGAAGATCTTGCCGAAAAGCCCGATCCTCAAAGCTTTGGAAAACTGCTCTTTGCCACCGCCAGAGCGGCAAAAGCCGCTAAAATTGACCCCGAAGAGGCATTACATCGTATAAACCACGACGCCATCGCCGAAATTTGTGAGAATTCCTAACTTTTTTCAAAAAAAGGCTTGAAAATCCGCAGATTTACGGTATAATTGGATATGTAATCAATATCACTTTACCGTGATAAGATAACTAATTTATTTGGAGGATATCAAAATGAACAAAGCAGAACTGATCGCTGCCGTTGCAGCAAAAGCAGAAGTATCTCAGAAGGAGGCCGCTGTTGTTGTGGCCGCTGTTCTGGACGAGATCAAGGACGCTCTGAAGAAGGGTGACAAGGTTCAGCTGGTTGGCTTCGGCTCTTTCGAAGTTCGCGCCAAGGCTGCCAGAACCGGCAAGAACCCCAGAACCGGCGAGACCATCGAGATTCCCGCTTCCAAGGCTCCTGCTTTCAAGGCCGGCAAGGCTTTCAAGGATTACATCGGCTAATCAATCATAAAAAAGCCAGCGTCAAAGACGCTGGCTTTTTAAATCAAAGGAGTTTATTATATGCGCATCGATAAATATCTGAAGGTCAGCCGCCTGATCAAGCGGCGCACCGTAGCGACGGAGGCCTGCAACAGCGGCCGCATCACCGTCAACGGTAAGGTGGCGAAGGCCTCTACCGACGTAAAAGAGGGCGACGTCATCGTCATCGGCTTCGGCGAAAAGCAGACCAAGGTCAAGGTCCTCAAGATCGTGGACTTCATCAAGGCCGAGGAAGCCGCCACTATGTTTGAAGCAATCGAATAAAAAAGAGGCTGTAAAAACGCATGTTTTTTACAGCCTCTTTTTATTCTTCATTCAAGAGCAACCATTGCTCGGTCAGTTCCTCTTGGCGGGCACGAAGAGCCTCCAGAGCGGTACAGCATTCCTCCAGCACCTTATAATCGGAGCCGGCGTTTTCCAGTTGTGCGCTCTTTTCGGCAATCTCCTCTTCCACCGCCTCCAGTTCCTTTTCGATGGCAGAAAGCTCTTTACGGCGCGCCGCCTCGGCCGCACGCTGTTCCTTACTCTTGAAGCCGACAGGAGGGGCTTTTTTCTCTTTTTGGGGAGCGGATACTTCTTGCTTTTCCTCCTCCCAATAATCCTCTAACCGTTTAAGCTCTACCAAACCGGTCGGGGTGAGTTTCAAAATCTTGGTGGGCACGTGAGAGAGAAAATAACGATCATGGGAGACCACCAGCAAATTGCCGGGAAAATCCATCAAGCTACGCTCTACCTCTTCCCGTGCCGGGAGATCCAAGTGATTGGTAGGCTCGTCGAATAAAAGGGTATTACAACGCAACGGCATCAAGGCCGCAAGCTGAAAGCGTGCCCGTTCGCCACCCGAAAGTGTTCCGACCTTCAATTCCACCTCTTCGCCGATAAAGGAGACCTGCGCCAAAATAGAGCGCAGTTCCTGATAAGTCATCTGTGGATAGCGGGCACCCAGCTCCTCCAGCACCGTGTGATCATCATCAATAAATTGGGTAGCCTGCCGGAAGATACCCCGCCGGATATTGGCGCCCCAGCGGATGTTCCCGCTCTCTTGGGGAAGCTCCCCCATCAGCACCGAAAGGAGGGTAGTCTTGCCGGTGCCGTTATCGCCGACGATGGCGATCTTTTCGCCTTTTTGCATCCGGAAGGAAAGGCCGCTGAACAAACGATGATCCTCCCCCACCGTCACCGCCAGGTCCCGGCATTGGAGCACGTCGTTACCCCCGCCCTGATCCACCGGAAATTTGAGGTGTAACCGCCTTATGTCGAAACGCGGCTTCTCTATCAACTCCATCTTTTCAAGCTGTTTACGGCGGCTTTTAGCCATCCCCGAAGTGGATGCGCGCACCAGGTTCCGATCAATATAGTCGGTCAGCTTGGCGACCTCTTTTTCCTGCTGCTCATAAAGCCGCTCCTGTTCCTTGAGCCACAGTTCCTTTTGCTCCTTAAAGGCGGTATAATTGCCGGGATAGCAACGAATACGGCCTTCCTCCATATCCCAGATCTCGGTGACGCAACGATCCAGAAAGAAGCGGTCGTGGGAGACCAGGATCACGGTACCTTTATAGTTGTTTATGTAGTTTTCGAGCCAGGTGAGGGTGCGGAAATCCAGATGGTTGGTAGGCTCGTCCAACAACAGCAAATTAGGCTGCTCGATCAGCAGCTTGCAGAGCGCCAGGCGGGTCTGCTCGCCGCCGGAAAGCTCTGCCACGTCCAGGGTCAGGTCGTAGCCGTTAAAGCCCATACCGCTCAATACGGTCTTGATGCGGTAATCGATCTGATAGGCGTCGGTGGCATCAATAACAGCCTGCAGGCGGGAATACTCCCGAGGGTCAGTGGTGGCGGGCAGTTTTTCAATGGCGTCCAGCCCCTCCTGCACCACGCTCCGAAGCTCCTCCATCATACTGCGCCCACCGGAAAGACCGCTGTTCTGACTCAGGTAGCCGATGCGTACCTTGGGGTGCAGAAACCGGTCGCCTGCAGTCTCTTGCAGGCGACCGCAAAGCACGTTCAACAGCGTGGATTTTCCGGCGCCGTTGCCGCCGATCAAGCCAATGACCGCGCCCTCCTCACAGAGGACGCTGACGTTATCGATGACCCGGCGCTCGCCGAATTCCACGATCAGATTTTTCAAAGAAGCAATGGTCATTTAACTCTCCAATAAATAGGCACTGAGGGTCTCGCCCACCGGCTGGATATGAGCCAGCCGAAAGCCCATCTTTTCATAAAACGCAATATTTTCGGGCTCGTAGATCTCCACAATGCCCGGCTTGCCGACGCGCTCCGCTTCGCGGCGGAATTGCTCCACAAAGGCGCGGGCCAAACCTTTGCCCCGATGGGCCGGCGCTACCGCCAAAAGATCCAGCACCAGGTAGTCGTTATAAAACTGCGGTGCCACCACCGCATCGATCTGGTCAAAGACCTTTTGGATGGGGGCAGGCAAAACGATCCGTTCCCGGTATTCCGCATCGTCGGGACAGATGCACATCCCACCGGCCAGATCCGGGGTAGTATAGACCGTGAGAGCATCCCAGTAATCGGTCATATACTTGCGAAAGAGCTGGAAAATGATCCCCTGCCGCTCCTGCTCGTAGGGGATATAATGGCAGTACATGGGATCATGGACAAACCCTTCCGCAAACAGCCGTGCCAGCGGTTCGATATCTTGTTGTCTTGCATGAATTAATTCGATCATACTACTTATTATAATGGCTTTCCTCTTGTTTTTCAATCATTTCTTTTAAAGTGGCCAAGGCTTCCTTCAAACCGCCCACTCCGTCGATCAGCCCCTCCTCGGCCGCTTGCTCCCCGCCCAGAATGGTGCCTACATCGGTGACCATATTCCCCACCTCGGTCATCAACGCTTTCAACCGCTCCATGGAGATGCGGGAATTTTTGACGATGAACCGGCAGATACGCTCCTGCATCTCTTCTAAGGTACGCAGGCTTTGAGGGACCCCAATGATGGTTCCGGTGGCGCGTACCGGGTGCAGGGTCATGGTGGCGGTAGGCACGATAAACGAATGACCTGCGGCGCAGGCTAACGGGACCCCAATGGAATGACCGCCACCCAACACCAAGGAAACCGTCGGTTTGGTCATGGAGGCGATCAGCTCGGCAATGGCCAGCCCCGCCTCCACATCGCCGCCCATGGTATTCAATAGGATCAGTACTCCCTTGACCTCGCGGCTCTCCTCCATCGAGACCAGGATCGGCAGAAGGTGCTCGTACTTGGTAGTCTTGTTTTGCTCCGGCGCAATAAAGTGGCCCTCGATCTGCCCGATCACCGTCAGGACACGGATGCCGCTATCCGTTTCTTCAGCGCCCAACTCCAATAATTGCTCTAACTCCCCGTTACAACTTTTGTTCTCTTCCCCATTCATTGCATGAATTCTCCTCTCGTAATTGGAAACACTATTTATGGTGAACAAATTCTGCAAAAAAATCATTTTTTTCTAAAAAAGATGTTGACAAAACGAAAGTTTTAGTGTATTATATTACTCGTTCTCCTATGGCGCTATAGCTCAGTTGGCTAGAGCATGCGGTTCATACCCGCAGTGTCATTGGT
>CAYLIT010000090.1:0-6934 GCA_964383835.1 uncultured Eubacteriales bacterium | reverse complement strand
CGCCATCCTGATGGCGGGCTTAGACGGCATCAAGAATAAGATCGATCCTCACGCCAACGGCTGGGGTCCCTACGATATGAACCTCTACACCCTGCCCGAGGAGGAAAAGGCCAAGCTGCAGGGTCTGCCGGTGTCTCTCACCGAGGCGCTGGATTGCCTGGAACAGGACTACGCCTACCTCACCGAGGGCGGCGTTTTCCCCGAGGAGCTGATCCGCAACTTCATCAAAGCCAAGCGCGCCGAGTGCAGTGAGCTTTCCAAGATCCCGCACCCCGCCGAGTTTGAGAAATATTACAATCTGTAAGGGTTAAAAACAGCCTGTGATCCGGAAAGATCACAGGCTGTTTTTGTGGCGGGATATGGTTTGGCCCGGGAGAGGGGAAGATGGGCGGGGAATTGGGGGGATTTATGGTTGCGTTTTGCGGGCGGGTGCGGTATAATGGTTCTATTAAACGTTTCAGGAGGGCTTATGGAGCTTTTAGGTCACGTGATCGGATTGATCGGCACGGCGGTGTTTTTTATTTCCTATCAATGTTTTAATAAAAAGAAGTTACTGATCCTGCAGACGCTGGGGACGGCGCTGATGGGGGTGCAGTATCTGCTGATCGGCGGGTATGCGGGCTTTACCTTGAATATGGTGGGGATCGTAAGAAATCTTTTGTATTATCATCGGGATAAAAAGCCCCTTTCGGGGCTTTGGCTCCCCATCGTCACCTCGGCGGTAATGACGGCGGTGGGATTCCTTTCCTGGGAGGGCTACCATTCGTTGCTGATCATTGCCGGGCTGGCCATCAACGCCTTCTGCCTGGGGGTCTGCGATTCCCAGAACCTGCGGAAGAGCGTGCTGGTCACCTGTCCCATGGTGTTGCTGTACAGCGTTTTTGAGGGCTCCTACGGCGGGATGCTGAACGAGTCCATCACCCTGATCTCGGCGGTGGTAGGAATCGTACGCTACTGCAAGGAAAAAGGAAAGAACGATGCGAACCAATAAAAGCTTAAAACTGATTTTGGCGGCGCTGTTTCTGGCGTTGGCGTATCTGCTGCCTTTTGTGACGGGGCAGATCCCCGAGATCGGCAAGATGCTTTGTCCCATGCACCTGCCGGTGTTGCTGTGCGGATTCGTCTGCGGCTGGCAATGGGGTCTGGCGGTGGGCTTTACGGCGCCGTTGCTGCGGTCTCTGACCCTGGGGGTGCCGCTCTTTTTTCCATCGGCCCTCTGCATGGCCTTTGAACTGGCGGCCTACGGCGTGTTGGCGGCGCTTTTGTATCGGGTCTTTCCCCGCAAAAAGCGGTTTATTTACCCCTCGTTGCTGGCCGCTATGGTCGGCGGCAGGCTGGTTTGGGGCGCGGCCATGGCCCTCTGCATGGGGTTGAGTGGTAAGGGATTTTCCTTTGCGGCGTTTATCTCCGGTGCGGTGACCACAGCTCTGCCGGGGATCGCCATTCAGATCCTTTTGATCCCGCCCATCGTGATGGTCTTGGAGCGTTTTGCCTTGAAGGAGCAGGTGTTATGACGGTATTCTTGGAGCGACTGGAGCAGTTATTGAAAGAGGGGCCGGTACGGCTGGCCATCGAGGGCGGGAGCGCCTCCGGCAAGACGACCCTTGCGGCGGAGCTTCAGCGGCGGTACGATTGCGCCGTGTTTCATATGGACGATTTCTTTTTGCGTCCCGAACAGCGTTCCTCTCGGCGGCTGGCGGAAGTGGGAGGCAACGTGGATCGGGAGCGGGTGCTGGACGAAATTCTGATCCCTCTGGCGGCGGGGAAGACGGTGGTGTACCGTCCCTACGATTGCGCCACCGGGCGTCTGCTTGCACCGGTGACGGCAGAGCCCAAGCGGCTGACCGTCGTAGAGGGGGTGTACAGTATGCACCCGGCGCTGGCGAAATATTATGATCTTTCGGTGTTTTTAGAGGTCGGGCCCGCCCTGCAGCTGGCGCGGATCTTACGGCGCGATCCCGAGCGGGCAGAGCGGTTTTTTAACGAGTGGATCCCTATGGAAAAACGTTATTTCGAGGACACGTGCGCCAAAGAGCGGTGCGATCTGGTGATGGAGCTCAAAGTATAAAGAATAGATAAGAAATAATAAAATCGGTTGAGATCCGCGTTACGGCGCGGATCTCTTCATTTTTTATTTATTATTTACCCCATTCAGAAAAAGATCAATTGTTTCGGACGGTTTTTTCTTGACACTTTTCGGGATACATGGTACTATTATGGTGTATAAATGAAAGGGGGTTTTCCGATATGGATAAGCCTTTGAAGATCGTTTCTTTTAACGTAAAGTGCGCCTGGTACGGCAAGACGCTGGATCAGGTGGCGGCGCTCCTGAAGGAGATCGACGGCGATATCGTGGGTCTGCAGGAGCTGGACGTGGCCACCCGCCGCAGTCTGAAGCATTGCGACGTGGCCAATCAGCTGGAGTACATCGCCGAAAAGGCCGGTTATCCCTATTGGTCTTATTCCAAGGTGCTGGATCATCAGGGCGGTTTTTACGGCCACGGCATCATCAGCAAGCATCCCATCGTCAACGGCGAGATCATCTGGCCCGAGGCGCAGATCGAGGTGGGGGAGGTTCGTAATATCGGTCGCTATGAGATCGATTACAACGGCAAGCCGGTAACCTTCTATAACTGCCATCTCAACGGTAAGCTGGGCTCCCTGCAGTATCAGGAGGTGCAGGATCGCTTTATGATCAACGAGCAGTACCCCATTTTCGTGGGCGATATGAATACCCGTCCCGAGCAGTTGAAGGGGCATCTGGATACCGAAAGGTTTGTTTCTCTTACCGGCGGTGAGGATCTGAACGCCTTTATCAAGACCTCCGGCGGCGGAAACGCCATCGACCATATCATCCTTTCCCGCCGTACCATGACCTACGAGCTGGACGGCACCGAGACCGGTCTGCACGTGGTGCCCCACGGCGGTGCCAGCGACCATAACCTTGTTTACGCCTTGGTTCACTTGAAATAAAAGGAGATTTTGATGATGAAAAAGAATGTTTTTCGTTCCATTGCATTGGCGCTGGCGCTGGTAATGGCGCTGGGCTGTTTTACCGGCTGTAAGTCCTCTTCCGATAACGGGGTGAGCGGTGTAGTGGATATCAACGGCGTGGCGGGCTCCGAGATCAAGATCGAGATCCCCCAGGGCGGTGACGATAGTACCACCGACGATACCGATAACGGTATTATCGACGATACCGATAACGGCACGACCGAAACGCCCGACGATACCGATAACGGCACCACCGGCAATACCGATAACGGTACCACCGGCAATACCGATAACGGCACCACCGAAACGCCCGACAACGGTACCACCGATAACGGCACCACCGAGACCCCCGATGATAACGGCGGGGAGGACGAGGTTCAGAAGCCTGCTTACGACGAGAGCAAGGAGCTGGTGGTCGTTTCCTACAATATCAAGTGCGCCTGGTACGGCAAGACCATCGATCAGGTCGTCAGCCAGATTCAGGCGGTAGACGCTGACATCGTGGGCTTCCAGGAGGTGGACTATATGTCCAACCGCTCCGGTAATACCATCGATCAGATCGCAACCATTGCCGCAAAGGCAGGCTACGAATATTACTGCTTTGAGCCGGTCATTTCGCTGAGCAACACCAAAGAGAAGGCACCCGACGATGCCACCACCAATCTCTACGGGCACGCCGTGATGAGCAAGTATCCCATCAAGAAGAGTGAGATCGTCTGGCCCGACGCCCAAAGCACCACCGGTGAGCCCCGCAACTTTGGCCGTCACGAGATCGACGTGGACGGCACCACCATCGTCTTCTACAACGGTCACTTAGACGGTACCGTGGGTCGTGACCAGTACTTCGAGCTCCAGGAGAAGTGGATGAACAAGGACGAGTACGCCATCTGCGTGGGCGACTTTAACGAGACCTATTCTGAATTCCAGGCTTATTTCGATTACGATAAGTATTACAGCTTCGCCTTCGGTGAGGACGGTGAGAGCGTTGTGAAACGCGAACAGGAAGGAAAAGAGGGTTCGCAGGTCATCGACCATATCATCGTCACCAAGGATAAGTTCGTCTGGAAGAACGGCGGCTCCAAGGACAACGGTTATTACATCACTCCCCACGACGGGGCCAGCGACCACGATATGATTTACTGCTATCTGAATATTATTAAGTAAGACCGTTGAAAAAGGCACCGACCGCAGAAAAATGAAAAAATAAGCGTTTTTTGAGAGAAAGAGCAGCTGCTCTTTCTCTCTGTTTTTTGTGCATTGACAACGCGCTATATTTATGATATTATCTTATATGAGAAAATATTTAAAAGGAGAAGTCCTTATGAAAAATCGCAACGTTTTACGCAAGATCGCTTTAGCGGTCGTGATCGTGATGCTGCTGGGCAGCTTCACAGGCTGTAAATCTTCCTCCGATAACGGGGTGAGCAGCGTGTTGGATATCAACGGCGTGGCCGGCTCTGAGATCGAGATCAACATCCCCCAGGCTGACGACGATCAGACCAACGACGATCAGACCAACGACGATCAGACCAACGTCGATCAGACCAACGGCGATCAGACCAACGACGATCAGACCAACGACGATCAGACCAACGGCGATCAGACCAACGGCGATCAGACCAACGGCGATCAGACCAACGACGATCAGACCAACGGCGATCAGAATTCCGAGGATCCCTTAGATGATGAAGAGGTAGTAAAGCCCGCTTACGATGAGAGCAAAAAGCTGACCATCGTTTCCTATAACATCAAGTGCGCTATGTACAGCACGACCATCGATCAGGTGGTGGAGCAGATCAAGGCCGCCGATGCTGATATCGTGGGCTTCCAGGAGGTAGACTACTACACCTCCCGTTCCAAGAACATCTATCAGATCGAGCAGATCGCTCAGAAGGCCGGGTTCGAATACTTCTACTTCGAGCCGGTCATTTCGCTGAGCAACACCAAAGAGAAGGCACCTGAGGATGCCACCACCAATCTCTACGGGCACGCCGTGATGAGCAAGTATCCCATCACCAAGAGCGAGATCATCTGGCCCGATGCCCAAAGCACCACCGGTGAGCCCCGCAACTTTGGTCGTCACGAGATCGACGTGGACGGCACCACCATCGTCTTCTACAACACCCATCTGGATTTCCAGAAGGGTCGTGAGCAGTACTTTGAGGTACAGGAAAACTATATGTCCAAGGATGAGTACGCCATCTGCGTGGGCGACTTTAACGAGACCTATTCCGAGTATCAGGCATACTTCGATTTTGATCTGTTCTACAACTTCACCTTCGGCGAGAACGGGAATAACGTATTGAAGCGTACCAACGCCGATACCGGAGAGAAATCCCAGTACATCGATCATATTATCGTCACCAAGGATAAGTTCGTCTGGCAGGACGGCGGCGAAGGCAACGGTCTGTTCGTCACCAAGCACGACGGTGCCAGTGACCATAACATGATCTATTGCAACCTGAACATTATTAAGTAATCAGATAAAGAGCAAGTTTCCCAAAGGGCTTGCTCTTTGTTTTTAGAGGTGTGTTTATGAAAAGAATTGCTGTTTTATTGATCACGACCTTGATGCTGGGTCTTTGCGGCGGTATCGCCGTGACGGCGGAAGAGACTACGACCACCACTCGCGTGGGTCAGCGCTTTGATTTCGACGGCAGTCGGGGGCGCACCGTGGCAGACGCGGTCATCCTGCTTCGCCATATCGACGGTCATGACGACGGTATCGTCGCCGAGGGCGAGGGAGACGTGAACGGCGACGGCAGAACCAGCGTTTACGATGCGGTCTGCTTTTTGCGGCTGCTGCTGAACGATGAATTTACCGTGGAGGATACCCTTAAAATTGCTACCTATAACATCAAATGCGGTTATTACAATCAGGGGCAGACTCTGGATACCGTTGCCCAGGTGCTGATCGATACCGATGCCGATATCGTGGGTCTGCAGGAGGTGGACTATCTTTCTAACCGTTCCTCCGCCTCCGGGGATCAGCTTGCCTATCTGAAGGAAAAGACCGGCTACCCTTATTACTATTATGCTCCGGTGCTGCAGCTGGGCAACAGCAAGGTTCCTCTGCCCGAGGGGGTGACCCAGAATATCTACGGGCACGGCATCCTCAGTAAGTATCCCATCAACAGCTATGAGCTGATCTATTTCACGGTTCAGGGTACCGAATCCGACGGTACTGCTTCAGAGATCCGCGCCGTTGCCCGCTACGAGATCCAGGTGGGGGATAAGACGGTGGCGTTCTATAATAGCCATCTGAACGGTACGGTGGGGCGTGCTCAGTATCAGGAGGTGCAGGATAACTACATGATCCACGATCAGTACGCCATCTTTACCGCCGATATGAACGAGACCTATGCCGAATTGGAGGGTTATCTCAACGAGGATCGGTTCGAGCTGCTGACCGATAACAGCCGCATCGATCATATCATCGTTTCCAACGATACCATCGGCTGGTACGTGGACGAGAACGGCAACAGCGACGTTTCTGTGACCAGCTATGAGGTTCCGACTTTCCAGTATACCAACAAGGGCAACACCTATACCATCACCAAGCGCAGCGACCATGATCTGAAATATGCACAGATCTATCTGAAGGACGAGTAATGAAAAATAATTTTGCCTATTATAAAAACGAAGATTGTATCTATTTCCCCTGCCACGAGAAGGAGGGGGAGTTCTTCAACTGTAAGTTCTGCTACTGTCCCCTCTATACCTTGGGGGACCGCTGCGGCGGCAACTTCAAGTACATTGAGGACGATATCAAGGATTGCTCCGATTGTCTTTTGCCCCACGGCGAAGAGGGCTACGCTTATATCAATGCAAAGTTTGAAGAGATCAAAGCCTTGGCGGCAGAAAACCGTACGAAAAAATAAAAAAGAGATCCGTGCCGATGGCACGGATCTTTTTTATTGCAGTTTATGCAGAAAGTAGG